>NZ_JONT01000020.1 GCF_000711975.1 Desulfofalx alkaliphila DSM 12257
CTTCTGAACCATTTAAAGTTCTTCCGAAGTAAATAAAGTTCTTCAGAAACCACTCCTGTCAAAGGGGTGGTTTTTTCCATTTTTACAGTCATGGGTAAGGGTTATAAGGGAAAGAAAACAGGAGTGAAAAGGCGGGCAGAAAACAGGAAGAATACCAGGGCCAAGGATTAAGGAGTATGAGAAAACTCCTGAAACAGTTGATAATACTGGGTTTAAAGCAGGGAAAGAGACAGGGGTTAAGACAGGGGTTAATGTTCAAGTGAGAAAGGGGAAAAGAGGAAAAAGGAAAAAAGGGGGAGAAAAGGGGAGGAGAAAAATTGATTTTTTAAATATAAAATTGGAAATTTTGAGGGCAGTTTCAGAAGAACTTTATTATCCTAAGCTGTCTGACAATTTGATTTTAAGGGGTTAAAAAATTGGAGGGGAAAGGGGGAGAAAGGAGTTTCAGAAGAACTTTCCCAACGGTAGAATGCGGGTTTGCGGGGTATGTTTCGGAAGAACTTTATTTTGTGGGAACATTTGTGGCTTGCAGTATCAGCGGGGCTAACCTTTGGAAAACCGGATTCCAAGCTATGAAGTTGGGCGTTACAGTCTTTATAATTCCAATTGCCTTTGTTTACAACCCCGCCCTTTTGATGTTTGGTACTGTCGGAGAAATAGTAATCTCTTTCGGTATAGTTGTGGTAGGCGGAGTCTTTTTAGCTGCAGCCCTGCAAGGATATTTTTTCAAGGATATGGGTATTGCAGAAAGGCTTATGGTTGGTTTCGGCGGGGTTTTATTTATACTTAGTTCGGTTACGTATGCATTTGTCGCCTTAGGTTTGGGGCTAATCGCGTGCGGACTGGCCTTAAACTGGTTTAAAAGGTCTACCGTTAATAAAGTGGTAAACGTAAATAAGTAGTAATCATCTAGATGGTACACACTATTCCGTCGGGTGGGGTGGGGCTTTGCCCCACCCCACCATTTAGGTAGGCCCGCAAAAAAACCAAAAGGGAACTTCCTTTGACAAAATCATTGTTTTACTTCTTATCTTTATTTAAGGTAGTAAGCTCATCCAATTTACTGAAAATTAATTCTTCATTCCGGCGTCTTTGTGCTGCATTGTTAACTATTTCCATGGCTGTCCCTCTTCCACCTTCATAAGTCAAATCATGGTCAACACTATAAACAACAAAACCACCCGCGAGGGTGTTTTTTTGTATAAGTTTATATTCTTACCCTGCTTGCTCGTTTTTACCAAATAAGTGACAGACATCTAATCTTATTTAACAAATACATAGGCGTGTATCGTATTGATTTATTAAGAAGGCTATTTTAATATATATTAGGAAGGATATTGCGCATCATTTGTTAAATTTAGTAATTTAGAAAAGTTTTTATTTTTTAGTTGCTCTTTAAGTCAAGGTATGATATGGTAATTATAATTGCTATTAATTAATAATAATTATAATTTAATAGCGGTTATCTTTATGGCAGTATCCACGAGTTTTTCAAGGACAAAGGAGGTAAAGGGTGTGGGGAAATACGAATGTACTGTTTGCGGATATGTATACGATGAAGCAAAGGGTATTCCCGAAGCGAGTATTGGGCCGGGCACAGCATGGGCAGATGTACCTGAAGATTGGGTCTGCCCCCTATGTGGCGCAACAAAAGCTGAATTTAAAAAGCAAGGCGAGTCCAATGGGATTTTGAAAAAAAAGCCGGTATCTGTGGTTGAGGCATCAGGAGATATGAAGGACTTGTCTCCGTTAGAAGCCAGTGCCCTCTGTTCAAATCTGGCACGGGGATGTAAAATGCAGTACAAACCGGAGGCAGCTGCTCTCTTTGGGGAAGTGGCAGCTTATTTTAAGGGGGCAGCATCACCGGCAAAGGATCCCGATATTGACAAACTGATTTCGCTGCTCGAAAAAGATCTTGAAGAAGGTTTTCCAAATGCAAATGCAGTGGCATCCGAGGCAAAGGATCGCGGAGCCATGCGTGCACTTGTATGGAGTGAGAAGGTTACACGGATTTTAAAGTCGCTGCTGGTTCGCTATCAGAAAGAGGGCGAAGCAATGCTTGAAAACGCAGATATTAATGTTTGCACCATATGTGGATTTGTTTACATAGGAGACATTCCACCGGAAATTTGTCCGGTTTGCAAGGTGCCAAACTGGAAATTTGAAAAGGTGGAAGGGAGGTAATTATATGAGTCGGAAACATGCAGTTAGAAATATACGCCTATGTACTAAAGACTGTTTGTGTCTTTATGTCTGCCCCACCGGCGCAACAGATACAGAGAACAGTATCATTGATGTTTCGAAATGCATTGGCTGTGGGGATTGTGCTGACGCCTGCCCCTCCGGTGCAATTTCCTTGGTGCCGGTAGAATATCCACCCCAGCAGGTAAAATCCGAAGCAGTAATAAATGTGATGAGGGCACTCTTGCGCAGCAAGACAGAGCAAGAAAATATTGCTTCAGGTTTACCCGGCAGGCTTGGCAAAGCAATCGAAATGTCCAATCGTATCATGGCGGAAGACCTCATTCGGGAAGCGGGTTATATGCTTCCCCAGAGTCAAAATGCTAAGGATTTTTTACAGTCACTGGTTGATAAGAAACAGCCGGATGATTTTCCCATTGAAGTTGTAAAAAAATTGTTGGATCGTTATAATAAAAATATTATTATACAGGAGGATAAAAAAATGGTTAAATATCGTTGTACTGTTTGTGGTTATATTCATGAAGGAGAATTACCGGAGGATTTTAAATGTCCCAAATGCAAGAAACCTGCTTCGGTATTTGTATTAGTGGAAGAAAAAGCAGAAGCGGTAAACAAGTATGCCGGAACTAAGACGGAAAAGAATTTATTGGAGGCTTTTGCAGGAGAAAGTCAGGCACGAAATAAATATACGTATTTTGCAAGTATTGCCCAAAGGGAAGGCTTTGATCAGCTGGCTGAAATCTTTTTGAAAACAGCAAGAAATGAGCAGGAGCATGCTCGGATTTGGCTTGAGGAACTAGGGCTTTTAGGAAACACAGCTGAAAACCTTTTACAAGCGGCAGAAGGCGAGAATTATGAATGGACAGATATGTATGATCGCTTTGCAAAGGATGCCGAGGAAGAAGGGTTTAAGGAATTAGCTGAAAAGTTCCGTAGAGTTGCTGCCATTGAAAAGGCGCACGAAGAACGCTATCGTGCTTTACTAAAGAATGTAGAGATGAAGCAGGTATTTGAAAAGGACGTAGAAACCATGTGGGAATGCCGTGTTTGCGGTCATCTTGTGGAAGGGAAAAAAGCCCCGGATGTATGTCCGGTCTGCAAATACAGCCAAAGTTATTTTGAGGTAAGAAAAGAAAACTATTAATAAACTCCTCAAACACAATTTGCTAATATTTAGCTATTGAAATAATGTCAGTTTTATGTAATATATAAGTAAATGCATAGTCTAGATGTTTTCTAGGGTTCCGCAACTGATTGTTGGTCTGGTCCGAGAGAAAACTCACAGTTTTACTGTGTCACGGAAGGATAAAAGCCTGGGAGATAACTATTTAAAGTTTCTCTCAGGCTTTTGTTTTTCAGGGCAGTAATAAGATTGGAGGTTGTTTAGATGAACGCAAATTGGATTAAAGTATTTTTTGCTGCATTTTTTGAGGTCTTATGGGTTATTGGATTGAAGCATGCCAATGATTTTTGGACTTGGACCGGTACCGTTATATCTATTATCATCAGCTTTTATGTATTGATTATGGCGGGGCGAAAACTGCCCGTGGGAACTGTATATGCGGTTTTTGTCGGGCTGGGCACAGCAGGCACTGTTATTTCCGAAATACTTTTCTTCGGTGAACCATTCAAACTGAGTAAAGTACTTTTAATTTTACTCTTGTTAGCCGGTGTAATTGGTTTGAAAGTGGTTACAAAGGATGATGTTCAGGAGGTGGCCGATTCCTAATGGCGTGGGTTTCTTTAGTTTTAGCAGGGTTATTTGAAACCTTTGGTGTTCTTATGATAAATAAGTTTCATAAGGATCGGGATTGGAAATCAATTGTGTTATTAGTTATCGGATTTGGGGCAAGCTTTACATTTTTATCCCTGGCAATGAAAACGCTGCCCATGGGTACAGCTTATGCAATTTGGACCGGAATTGGCGCCTCCGGTGGAGCCATTTTAGGTATGGTTCTGTATGGAGAATCTAAAGACTGGAGAAGAATTATCTTTATTGGCATGGTTATATTTGCTGCAATCGGTCTTAGGCTTGTTTCATAAAAAACCAGGCCGCTAAAGGCCAGGAATGACAAGGGATTGATATGCTCCCCCTTGAGTAGACACCTGAAATAACAAAAATTCAGGACTAGGCAAGGGGGAGCGGTTCAGGATTGTGATGCCTGGCTTTTATGGAGTGGACTGACACCGGCCAGGTTATTCTATCAATTTAACTTTGCTTCCTTGAGATAAATTAATACCGCCGTCCCGGATTATGATGTCACCTTCCTTTAGTCCGTTGGTGATTTCCACCTTATCACTGTCTTCTATGCCGGTGGTTACTTGCTGTATCTTTACCCGCCCGTCCTTAACCACCAATACTTCTCTTTTGCCGTCAGCAGAGGTTCGCAGTGATTCCCGGGGGATTATAACAACATTATTACGGCTCATTGTTTCAATGGCTACGGTAACTTCATAACCTGGTTGCAAGTTGGCCGTTTCTTCCAGTGAAATAATCACCGGTACCCGGCGCTGAATGACCCCTAGGGCGGATACCCTTTCCTCTGCCTGGGGATAGATTTCTTTGACTTTACCCGCCAGTACCTGGTTGCCTAGGCCCAGTGATGATACCTTAACCCGCTGGCCAACTTTTACATTGGCCAGATCATCGCTGAGAATATCGGCCTGTACCTCCATCTGATCCCTGGTAGATACAGTTATCAGGTGTTGTCCCAAAGACACAATTTGGTCTTCTTTAACGGCCAATTCCAAAACAATGCCGTCAACCGGGCTTTTTACTACCAGTTGTTGTTCTTTGCTTGATAATTGGCCAATTAGTTCATTGAGCCCTGCTTCCTGGGCCAAGGAGTTTTCCAGCATAGAATTTTGCTCTTCCAACATATGCCGATAGCCTTCCACTGCCAGCCTTGCATCTTCATACTCAACTTGGGTGGCAGCGCCGGCCTGGTGCAACTTTTCCATTCGCTGCAAATGGTTAACGGCATCGTTCAACCTTATCCGGGTCTGTTCTACCGCAGCCCGGGCCGCTTTTACCGAAGCACTTGCTTGAGATAAACGAGAGCGGTACTCACTGATTTGTATTTCTAAATCTTGGTTACTCATGACCACCAGTGTCTGTCCCTCACTGACGGTGGCCCCGGTTTTCACCGGTACATCTACTACCTTAGCCTGTTGCTCAGCAAATAGACGGTGGTAGTTGGCTGGCTGAACATAGCCGGTGTCTTTAACTGTTTGCCTTATTTCGCCAATTACCGCCGGTACAGTATCAACTTCCACACCGCCGGTACTGCTTGCAATAAATACTGCCAAAGCCAATACCAGAGCACCTGCTGCTAAGAGAATTCTGCTTTTCTTATTTAACTTCATTATTACACCCCCCTTAATCCCGATACTTCAATGCTTCTACCATATCCAGTTTCCGGATGCCGCGGTTAGCATATTTGAATGCCACCATGACAAAGATAATCCCACCAATGGCCGAAAGTATGTAAGTCATGGGGTAGATTATTACCGGAATAATAAACATATCGGTGCTCACGGCGTTAATATAACCATGGGCCATGGCGCGGCCGAAGGGTAGCCCTAAGGCTATACCCAGTACCGTTTGTATTGCCGTTTCTTTGAGCAGCAAATTGGAAATTTCTCGGTTGGAAAAACCGATTACCTTTAATGATGCCAATTCATTTTTTCGCTCGTAAAAGTTTATTAGGGATGAATTATAGACAATGGCAAAACCCAGCACACCGGCAAAGATTACCATTACCCCGGTAAAGTAAACCATCATTTCTAAATGTTGGTAAAAATTATCTAACTCTTTTTGGCGGCTGAGTACCGATGAAACCCCAATGATCTTATTCAACTGCTCCTCCACCGGCAAAGCTTTTCCATGTTCCACCTTGAGCATGGCACCGGTGACCACTTGATGTTCACCAATTAAACGGTTAAGCTGCGAAATATTAATATAGCTGCCTCCGCCAACAAATTGCCTGTTAATTCCCATCACGGTTAAGTAATCTTGGTGGGAAGGTCCGATACCCAGTTGGGTTTCAACTTTTACTTTGTCTCCGATGTTAACTCCCAAATCATGGGCAGTGCGGCGGTCCATGAGTATACCGTTGGTCGGCAGCCACAACTGCTGCCCTTGTTCTCCAACCAACATTTTTAGCGAGACATCAGTGGGTAAACCAAGCAATGTATCATCTGCAGTTTTGTCACCGAATGCCATTTTAACGGGCATCTCAAAGATTGGCTCTGTTTTTATTACTCCATCCAATTGGGAAATATATAGCAGTTCATTATCCTTAACCGGGGCATCAAAACGCACTATCAGATCATATTTTTGCTCCCGGTAAAAATGCTGTTCCAAAAGATAGTCTATCGAGTCATTGAAAAACCATGAAACAACCAGTAAACCCACAGCTAATACCACTCCCAGCGTGGTGATGGCAAATCTAAGCCGGTTACGAAGGACACCCCTAAGGGCCATTTTCCATGAAGGATCAAGCCTGCGCCAAAACCAGGGCCAGTTTTCAAAGATTACTTTCCCGGTGCCTTTAGGAGGCTCCGGCCGCATTGCGTGTGCAGCATTTATTTTCAATATGCCCCGGGTGGCAACAAAACCTGCAGCCATAGCCGTGCCCATGCACAGGAAGGCTCCCAGTACAATTGCCGGCATGCTTATGCCGCCCATTGCCTCAGGCAAGTTAAAATAAAGGGCGTAAACCCGGGTTAAATAGCCGGCAAGAACAACACCCAGTACAGAACCCAGCACCAGGCCGGTTACCGCCACCAGCATTGCATATCCGGCGTAATGCCACATAATCTGCCTATTATGGTAGCCCAATGCTTTCATGATACCGATTTGTAATCGTTGGGACTTCACTAGTCTACTGATAATTACAAATTGTATCAGTGCCGCCACCAGTAAAAATATCACAGGCAATGATTGGGAGGTGGTCAGTAATTGATCTAACTCAGCCTGCAATAGGGCATGACTGATTTGATCGTCCCGGGGATAGTTAGTCAGATTGCCGTAGGGTTCCAGGATATTTTCAATTTGTCTTACTGTGGCATCTTTATCGGCACCGGGGGCAAAAATAATCAATATTTGATTGATCTGCCCAGGCAGATTTAAAAATTGTTGGGCCAGGGCGTTGGGCACGTAAAAGATACCAAAGGTTTCATAATCGGGTATCAGGGTGGATGCATCCTTAATAGGGTAAACAAACTCCGGGCCTATGGCAGTACCCGCCACCGTTAAAGTTACTTGTTTGCCTTCGGCAGCAATTGTTAGGGTATCGTTGAAGGATAGTTTGTTAGCCTCGGCGTACTGGGGATCCAAAAGCACTTCGTATTTGCCCCCATGCCCATGCTCATCAAATATCTGACCGGAAGTTATCTCGATACCGTTTATTTCGTTTTCTATGGGCAACCAATAACCTGTTAGCCGGGCGGTGGCCCTTTGATTGTCTTCTTTGAGAACAGGAACATCCTTTTGTATCCGGCCGGTTACCTTAAGTACCCCCGGTAAATCCTCAATGCGGCTGACTATTTCCTGGGGAGCATTAATGACATGAAAATAGTGATCGGCAAAATTGTTATCTTTATAGTATTTATCCTGAGTAGCTTCTAGATTATGATAGGTGGTAACCATTGCAATAAAAACTGTCATGCCAAGCATCACCACAGCCGCCACCGCTAAGAACTGGCCTTTGGTACTTAAAACAGTGCGCCACAGCTTTTTGTTCAGAGAATTCATTACCATTCTATCCTTTCCGGCGGCAGCGGCTCAGCATTTTCAATTATTTCGGTAACAACACCGCTGCGCATCCGAATTACCCTATTGGCCATATTCCCAATGGCACTGTTGTGAGTGACAATGACCACGGTACTGCCATACTGGCGGTTGAATTTGAGCAGTAAATCTAAAATTTTCTTGCCGGTTTTATCATCCAGTGCCCCTGTGGGCTCGTCACATAACAAGAGTTGAGGTTTTTTAACTGCTGCCCGGGCAATTGATACCCGCTGTTGTTCACCGCCGCTCAACTGCGAGGGGAAATGATCCATTCTGTCACTGAGACCAACTTCCCCCAATATTTCCTCGGTGTACAGGGGTTCATCAACTAAATTGGCGGCTAACTCCACATTTTCCCTGCTTGTGAGGTCGTAAATAAGGTTATAGAATTGAAACACAAAACCAATTTCTGTCCTGCGAAATTCAGTAAGCTCTGCATCTCCCGCCTGGCTGAGAACTTGGTTGCCGTATAGCACTTTGCCGCCGGTGGGCAAATCCAAGCCTCCCATGATATTGAGTAAGGTGCTCTTGCCTGAGCCGCTGGGCCCCAAAATTACCATTAACTCACCCTGGTATATATCTAGGGAGGTTTCCTTTAAAGCCTCCACCTTTACTTCTCCCATTTGGTACACCTTGGTGACCTGTTCCAATTTCATCAAAACCTTTTTACTCATTACCTTGCCTCCAATAGCAATCTATATGGGTGGTGGCCCTTGGATTATGAAATATTTGTCTTGTTATATTTCATAATACTAAAGTATTGATCCAATGGCAACAAGTTATGAAATATTATATTTGAAATATTTCATAACTAATAGTATTCTAAAGGGGGAGGGGAAGAATCTTGAATGGATTTGAGCGACGCAGGGAAAGAAAAAAGGAAAGCATTCGCCAGGCAGCAGTGGACCTATTTACTAAGTTTGGTGAGAAAAGCGTCAGCGTTGCTAAAATTGCTAAAAAGGCAAAGGTGTCGCAAGTAACCATATACAACTATTTTGGCAGTAAAGAAAATCTCTACTATGAAGCAATTGAGTTATTCTTAGATAAAGTTTTGCAAGATATTAAAGAATTGCTGGAAAGTGATTTGCCTTACCCTCAAAAAATAGAACAACTTGTTTTTGAAAGTATTAAATATGAGCGCACCATTAGCCCGGAATTCATTAAATCACTAAATATAAAAGAACCGACAATTACCGGAATTGTGGAGAACTTTGCTAACAATAGGTATATTCCATTATTGCTGAACTTTATTGAACAGGGTAAAGTTGAAGGTTATGTGAACAAGGAAATTTCCGCAGAAGCCATATTGCTCTATATAAGAGCATTTAAACTCTTAAAAGAATCAGAGATACTTACCGATTATGAAAACAAAAAACATTTATCCAAGGAATTAATGGAATTATTTTTCTATGGCCTCATGGGAAGTCCAAAAAACTCGCCAACTTGATAATTGGCGAGTTTTTCTAATGCAAATAATTGAGTGCTTAACATAAAGCGGCGGCGCTTTTAATAAACAATATAAGGACCTTAGTTGGGGAGGAATAGAAAAATGACTAAAGTTTTGGTGGGAAGTGCTGTCCGTCAAAGGCCGGCAATTTTAAAGGCTTTTTTAACCTCATTAATTAACCTTGATAAGTCGGGCTTAATTGTTGATTATGTTTTTGTAAACGACAATGATGTTGTTGAATCGGAAAACATATTAACTAAGTTTTCGGTTCCTAAAGGCAAGGTTACTATTTTCAATGGAGAGAGGTATGGTACCTATTATTGTGACAGCAACACCCACCGGTGGATGGATGGGCTGATTTGGAAGGTTGCCGAATATAAAGACAAAATTATAAGTTATGCCAGGGAAAAGGGCTATGCTTATCTTTTTCTGATTGATTCCGATATTGTCTTACATCCCCAAACGCTGCTTCATTTAATAAATTGCAAAAAGGATATTATATCCGAAATTTTTTGGACCAAATGGCAGCCGGACCTGCCGTCCCTTCCACAGGTTTGGGTCTCTGATAAATACACCTTATATTACAAACAAAAAAGTGAAAGTCTTACAAAGGAAGAGATAAAAAGTAGAACAGTGGGTTTTTTACACTGCCTTAAAATACCGGGGGTCTATGAAGTTGGCGGTTTGGGTGCCTGTACACTGTTAAGCAAAAAGGCATTGAGGGCAAAGGTCGGTTTTAAAGAAATTCCTAATCTGTCCTTCTGGGGGGAAGACCGGCACTTTTGCATTCGTGCAGCAGCCTTAGGATTTAAGCTGTATGTGGATACCTGTTATCCTGCCTATCATATTTACAGGGAAGAAGACTTGGCCGGGGTTGAATCTTTCCTTGATGAAAGCCGTAGAAACCCGGTGGTTTATCAAAAAGACAGCTTTCTGCGAACCAATACAAAGGCGCAAAACAATAAATTAACCCTTTCTATGCTGGTGAGAAATGAAGCCCAAAGGTATCTAAAGGAAGTGTTAGAAAATGCCCTGCAGTATATTGATGAAGCTGTAATTTTAGACGACGCCAGCGATGATAACACAGTGGAGGTGTGTAAAGAGGTATTAAAAGAAATTCCCTTGACTATAATTTCCAATGATCAGCAAAAGTATCCAGACGAGCTATCCCTAAGAAAACAACTGTGGGATTTAACCCTGTCCACCGGTCCCGATTGGATTTTAACCTTAGATGCCGATGAAGTTTTTGAAGACTTGGCTAAAGAAGAGATGAAAAAATTAATAAACCAACCGTACTACGATTACTACGCCTTTCGACTCTATGACATGTGGGATGAAAACCATTATCGGGAAGATAAATATTGGCAGGCACATTTTCATTACCGGCCCTTCCTGCTAAGATACCAACCAAACTTTCAGTATATTTGGCGGAAGACACCTATCCACTGTAGGTTTCCTGTAAATATCCACCACTTGCCCGGAGCCATCAGCAGACTAAGATTAAAGCATTTGGGCTGGGCAGACCCCAAATATAGAGCAGAGAAGTATCATAGGTATATGAAATATGATCCCCAGGGTAAATACGGGGTAATGGAGCAGTATCAGTCAATATTAGACCCAAACCCGCGCTTAATAAGGTGGGAAGAATAAAGAAGGAGTATCAACATTAGGTTAATTACCCATGAAGGTCCCGTTTGTTATAGCCTATAAAGCCAATCACTGAAAATGCCAGCGCAATTGCAGTTAGTACTGACATACTTGTGTAATTTATATCTTCAATTGGTACTTGGGGAATATGACCGAAGGGTGATATGTTAGTCACCCAATGGGGGAGTTGAAGTAAGCTGCCCAAATATGTTCCGAAAAATGAATATGCTAAATATAACCAAACTAGATCTGCTATTCTCGGCACAAGGCCAATAAGAAATACTGCAATACCGATACTTACCCACATGGCCGGCAGATAAACCACGGCGGCACTGAACATAGTGGCAAAGGGAATTGGGTTATCCATTGCTGCTGTTCCGGCAAGCCACAGGCCCAGTACAGCCAGCAACAATAAAAAGAAACTTGCGGTAAAGGAAATAGAAAAATAACTTCCCATCATACGGCTGCGGGAAACTGCCCGGGTTAACAAATGTTCTGTAAGATTTCTTTTTTCTTCTCCCCTGAGCTTTAAAAGCGTCATAACAACCGGAATGGTACAAATAATAGCAATGGTTGACATCAAAAGTGATAAAAATTGTTCTGTTACTGAAAAACCTTCTACAGGTGCAATTAGCTTTCGCATCATTTGGTTTTTTCCAATGAAGGTTTCTAAATCACCCAATACAGATCCATATGAAATTCCTAAAAGAAATAAACCGATTGCCCAGGCAATTATTGCTGTGCGCTGAAGTTTTAATGCCAGGCCAAGGGGACTTTGTAAAAAGGCAGAGGCATTTTTTCTTCCTGGTTTTGCCGGTAAAAATCCGGCACCTAAATCACGGCTTTTATTTAAATAAAGGGCTGTCGAGAAAAAGATCAATGCAATAACTGTGGTTAATAATACTGGCCACCAGTAATTATTTACATACACTTCAGTACGTAATATCCAACCCAGTGGTGACAACCATGAAAGAGCTTCTACGCTGACATCTCCGATGGCACGAATAAGATAAGCCATCCCCAACAGCGCCAAGGAAAAACCAATGGTGCCTTGGGAACTCTCTGAAAGCTGGGCAAACAATGCCGTTGTTGAGGCGAAAAAGCTCCCTATTGCAGCCAATGTAACTGCATATAAAATTGAACCTTCTAAATCTATACTTTCAATACCAAGTAGAAGCAGTCCGAAAGCTATTAATAGGGCTAACAAAACATTTGTTCCAAATACAAATAAGCCGGTGGCGGTTAAATTAGATAAACGCCCAAGGTTAAGGGAGCGCAGCATCTCCAGGCGACCATTCTCTTCATCTTCCCGTGTATGACGTGTAACAAATAAAATATTCATAATGGATACGGCTATGGAAGTGAAAAGCAGCATTTGATGAGCCATCATTGCCCCTATTGTATAATTATCTATCCCGTATACAGGGCCGACCATGGCAATCATGGCTGGGTTAAGCATGGTTTCTGCTATTGCCTGCCTTTCTTGCTCTGTTGCATATAAGCCGCTGAAGGCAGAAGCAGTAATTACGGTAATTAGAGTTACAAGGAATAGCCAAAGGGGAAAAGGGATGCGGTCCCGGCGTACAATGAAATGCACAAGTGTTACTGTGTTATGAAATAATTGTTTCGACACCTATGATATACCCCCAACTCCTTTATAATGGCGCATAAATAAATCTTCCAAGGTGGGCGGTGCACTTTCTAATTTGACAATTTCGAATTGACTTAAGTACTTCATAACGCCACTTAACTCTTCTGTATCCACCTGAAAGGAAAGGACCTGGCCCTTTTCTTCAATATTATGAACACCCTTTAATTCTTTTAAAGATTTTATTGGCTGCTTTGTCTCTACAAGCATACTGGTTCTTGTTAAATGACGCAGTTCATCTAAAGTACCTGTTTCAATAATTTGCCCCCGGCGGATGATGCCAACTTTATCACACAGGCGCTCAATTTCAGATAAAATGTGACTGGAAAGCAGCACACTTTTTCCCGCCATTCTAGCTTCCATTACGCATTCTTGAAAGACCCTTTCCATTAGGGGATCAAGGCCTGAGGTCGGTTCATCTAAAATATAAAGATCAGCATCCGGTGCAAAGGCTGCAATAAGGGCAACTTTTTGCCGATTGCCCTTTGAATAGGTTTTGCATTTTTTGGATGGATCTAAGTTAAATTTTTCAATGAGTTCCTCCCGGCGATTTTTATTATTGGAACCGCGCAGTTTTATAAATAAATCGATTACTTCACCGCCGGTAAGGTTGGGCCATAGATTTACATCGCCGGGCACATATGCAATCCTTTTATGAATTTCCACTGCATCGTGCCAGGCGTCCTTGCCAAATACTCTGGCTTCACCTTCACTGGCTTTTAAAAGACCTAATAATATTCTGATTGTGGTAGATTTTCCTGCCCCGTTTGGACCTATAAAGCCGTAAATTTCCCCTTTGCTCACTTCTATGTTAACCCTATCTAAGGCAGTAAAATTGCCAAATCTTTTTGTTAAGTTAATTGTTTTCAGAACCGCCATTTTCCGCCCCCCTTAAAAAAGAGTATCTTCGTAAATTCGGTTGGCTATTCATAGCAATGAAAGAGGGGGTAGATATATTGAGAAGTTTTTTGAGGGGAGTTAGATGCGGCCGACAAAATGAAACATGAATAATATCACGTTTGTGGAAGGGATTCATAAATTATAATAAATAACTGTGTAAAGGTGTTATATAAAATGAAAAAATATATTATTCCGGCAGAAAGGGATACATTCATAGTAACCCGCGAGAAGGAATATACCGCATGTCATTCGCCTTATTTACTTGTTGGGGCAGCGGGCCGTCAAAAGTTTTACTCATATATATATTTTAGGCTCTCTTCTATTCCATCCAGACTTTCGATTATATCTGCCAAGTTAAATCTATATTTTGATGTTCCACCATATAAAGGCAGGCCCCCTTCTTCGCTAATTCTAAAGTTATTAAAGGACGGGTTTTGTGATTGTAAAACTAAATATTTTAATCGACCGAACTTATTGGCGGAACCACAAAAAAATGTACCTATTCCCAAGGACTTTTCTATGGTTAGCATTGATGTCACTGATATTATTAATAAATGGCGGTTAAATGGGGCTGAAAATATAGGATTTGCATTGTTACCGGATAGGTGCCATAGCAATGGAGTAATTGTCATTAACAGTATAGATGGTATTGATGATTCCTTGGTTCCAAGCCTCACAGTAGATACCATCGATCCGGGCCTTGGTTTAATATGCCGAGCCGATAATTTTAAAGAGAAGAGGCTTGTGACTGTGGAAGAAAAGCATAGCAGCACCAGGGAGGTGTGGCATTATTCAATTTTTAGTTATATAGTAAAAAACATTGGTACAAAGAAAGTAATAATTCAGTTACAAAACAGTCCAGACGGTATAAATTTTATTGACGAAGAACCGGCCTTTTTATTAAAGCCGGGTCAGACAGACATTTTCGTAAATACCTTTTTTGCGAGATTCGGCAGACTAAAATATAAACTGTCACCGGGCGAGGATGGATTAGGGAAAATTAA
Source organism: Desulfofalx alkaliphila DSM 12257 (assembly GCF_000711975.1). Classification (NCBI taxonomy): domain Bacteria; kingdom Bacillati; phylum Bacillota; class Clostridia; order Eubacteriales; family Peptococcaceae; genus Desulfofalx; species Desulfofalx alkaliphila. The sequence goes on from NZ_JONT01000020.1 coordinate 14,643, forward strand.
AATTTGGCTACAGGGCAAGGGTAACACTTTTACCCTCGGAAACATAGGCTAATATTACCAAAATATGGGGGAGGTTAAAATAATGCCTAATTTTTCAGTATTTAATTTTGACCCAGATAGGCTAAGGGTTAAAATCTTTGGTTCAGAGGATGTGCCAATTAAAACTGACAGCGACGGTAATTTAGATATTCGCGATTTAAGTGAAGCTCAAGATTCCATACTAATCTATGGTTTTGACGGCACCGAAAATGTGGCCATCAGAACAGATGATGAGGGCCGCTTGGATATTCGTGGTTTAAGTGAAGCTCAAGATTCCATACTAATCTATGGTTTTGACGGCACCGAAAATGTGGCCATCAGAACAGATGATGAGGGCCGCTTGGATATTCGTGGTTTAAGTGAAGCCCGGGATTCCATACTAATTTATGGTTTTGACGGCAATGAAAACGTGGCCATCAAAACAGATGAAGAGGGTCGGTTGGAAATAGCCGGTATTTCGGAACCCATAACTGCAATTACCACACCTAATTTTAATGAGGAAGTATACACAGAGGTGGTAACTGCTGATGACTTTACCGGTTTAGAATATGAGGATACTGCCACTCAAACGGTGTATAGCTACTTTGTTTATAACAGCGGAGACAATGATGCAGAAGTAAGGTTGGATGTAAGTGCCAACGGGGCTGACAATATATATTTCATTGACGTGGAACCAAGGGTGATTGCATCGGGCGAAACTGACGTTTTTGTACCAAACACCTTTTTGCGTTATACCCGCTTATCTTACCGATCTGCCAATGCCGATGAGGACACAACTTTGGATATTTACTTTCAGACGCAGTCCAGTTAAATACGAATACCAAAAGGGGAGCCAGAGGCCCCCTTTTTTAGTGGCAATTAGCTATACTATGGCCGCCACAAATGTAAGGTGGCGCAGCCGGTATTTTTAACGCAACTCTGTTGATAAGCATATTATAGGGAGAGGTGATAAAGTTGGTTAAAGGTGCTTCCCTTAGTCTGTGTATGATCGTCAAAAATGAAGAGCACTATTTAAAAAGGTGCTTGTCCAGTGCCAAAGAACTGGTTGACGAAATAATAATCGTTGACACGGGGTCAACCGATGGGACCTTAGAGATAGCTAATAATTTTGGCCACAAGGTTGCAAAAGTTCCCTGGGCAAATGACTTTAGCCTGGCCAGAAACCATTCATTAGATCTGGCCACTTGCGAATGGATTATCTATTTAGATGCAGATGAAGAGTTGGTAATTGACGATAAAGATAAATTTAAGGAGCTATTAAGGAGAAAAGATGTTGAAGGTTATTTTTTTAATATTATTAACTTTACTTCCGATACACCGGGTGGCCAGAGAATAAAACATACTAATTTACGATTATTTAAAAACAGGCCCCAATATCGTTTTAAAGGGGCCTTACATGAGCAAATTATTCCTTCTATACTGGAGTTTAATCCAAATGCAAAATTGCTTGGTACCGATATTACTATAATTCACCATGGTTATAAAAATAAAGATATAGAGCTTAAAGACAAAAATACTCGTAATTTAAACATCCTAAAAAACCAGTTGAATAAAGATGCTGAAAATGTGTTCTTGCGTTACAATTTTGCAGTTTCACTTTTGAGAAACAAGCAGCTGGAAGAAGCGATAAACGAATTTGAAAAGATTTACAAGAAATTAGATTTGAAAGCCGGTTATACACCAACGGTGTTCAGAAATTATGCTGTATGCCTTTTAGAAAGGAACCTTCCTCAGCGGGCTTTGGAAGTTTTAGATGACGGAATAAGGCTGTTTCCCGATTACACTGATCTTCATTACCTGAAAGGTCAATGCCTAGAAAAGCTAAACAGAATAACGATGGCACAAAAATGCTACCTTCGTTGCCTGGAGATTGGTGAAGCCAACAGCAAGTATGTATCCACTGAGGGAATCGGGGGTTTTTGCCCGCTGCGCAATTTGGGAAACATGATGAAAAAAAGCGGTCATCATCAGTTGGCACTAATGTATTATCAAAGGGCTTATCAGAGCAATCCTGAGCACCGGCAAACCTTGTTTGACTTGGGGCAGGCATTGAAAAAGGTGTTAAAAGAGCCGTTGAAGATAAGGGCATATATTAAGGACAAAATTAAAGTAACCAATATTGAACAATTGATAAATTTGGCGGAATTGCTATATTCCGTTGACGATTATGATGGTTGTATCACTTACCTTAATGAAGCAATAATTAAAGGTGGAATTAAATCCCCCCGGCTAACCATGTTAAAGGGAAGATGTTTGTCCCAATTGGGCAGGTGGGATGATGCCCGGCTGCAGTATCTTGAAATAGACTTAGAAAACCCACTAATAAAAGATGCTGTGATTGAAAGCTGCCTGTGCTGTTGGTTGGCTGAGCCCATAAAAAATGCCGCTCAAATAATAGATAAGCTAAAAATAAAGGATAACCTGACATACAGTTTTTTAAATGCCATCAATAATAATTTAATTCATCAAGAAAAAGAAAAAATCCAAGTAATGAACCCTGAAATTACCGAAAAAATAATTGCTAAACTTATAGAGTATAGGCAGGGCGAAATGGCTAAAAAAATCATATTACTATTAGATGATTATTCTGAAGGTGAAGTTTTATATCATATTGGCAAAGCATTGTTTAACCAAAAAATCTATTTAGAGGCATCCAATTACCTATTGGATGCCCTGTCAGCTGACATAAATCACCATGATTTATATTTCATGCTGGGCAGTATTTGTTTAAACAGAAGGGCTTTGTGGGAGGCGGAACAATTAATACAGCAAGCCATACAAATTAAAGCAGAGAGCCGGTATTATGAAAAATTAGTTGAAATATTGCTGGCTCAGGCATACGAAACTGCATTGGAAGCAGTGGCGGAGTTTCCTGAAAATAATACATTTAAAAAGATATTAAATGAAATTAAGAACTGCCAGCTGGAATATGAGGTTGTGAGGGGATCTTGTTGAAAAAACTTTCTATAAGTTTATGTATGATTGTTAAAAATGAAGAATTCTCTATTATTAGATGTCTAAATAGCATTAAAAATATTGCGGATGAAATCATTATTGTGGATACCGGTTCGGTGGATAATACCATAGAAATTGCCAAGGACTTTGGTGCAAAGGTCATCGAGCATCCTTGGCAAAACAATTTCAGTGATGCCAGAAACGTTAGCTTGGAGCATGCACACGGAGACTGGATATTGTTTTTAGATGCCGATGAAGAGGTGATGGCTGAGGACCTACATAGATTTGAAATACTTGAATCCACTGATAGGGATGGCTTTTTTCTTGTAATACTAAATCTGGATGAAAAAGGCGGTCATACCAGACAACAATCCCTGCGGTTATTTAAAAATCAGTGCGAATATCGTTTTCAGGGAGCTATCCATGAGCAGATAATGCAGTCAATTATAAATCATAACCCTTCAGCCAGATTCGGCAGTTTAAATATTAGAATAAAACACTACGGTTACTTAAATGAACAAGTCAGCAGACATAATAAAGTTTACCGAAATATAAGCATGTTGCAGCATGAACTCATTAAAGAAAAAAACAACGGCTTTTTGTATTTTAGTCTGGGGAATGAATACATGAGGATGGGTGATTATGCCAAGGCGTTACAGTATTATAATATGGCCGAGAATTTTACCGCAGCAGAAGTAAGTTATGCTCCCTTATTGGGTAAAAAGAAAAGTCAAGCTTTAATTAATAGAAAACTATATCAAGAGGCCCTTGGGGTATTGAAAAATTATTTAAAAATATATCCCGATTATACTGATTTGCTGTTTTTAAAAGCGGGTGTATACTATAAGACCGGTCAACACCAACAATCCCTTAGTTTATTTAAACGATGCCTACTGCTTGGAGAAGCACCTGCCTGTTATGTATCGGAAAGTGGAGTGGGAACATATAAAGCTGAACAGGCCATAAGAAAGGTATCCGCTTCAATGAATAAAAGCGGAATAAGCCTGTGTATGATTGTTTTCAATGAGGAAAACAATCTACCAAGATGTTTAAACAGTGCAAAAGATGTGGTGGATGAGATCATTATTGTTGATACCGGGTCGACGGATAGCACTGTACAAATAGCCAATAATTTTGGGGCTAAAGTATATCATTTTGACTGGTCAGGGGATTTTGCCGAGGCGAGAAATTATTCGTTAAAGTTTGCCACCTGCCCGTGGGTTTTAGTTTTAGATGCCGATGAAATGCTGCGACCCTGTGAACATCAGCGGTTGCGGGAAGCAGTTGGCGTTACAGGAACAACTATGGGTTATTATCTAAAAATAATTAACTATTTTGGCCGGGGTGATGCTGAACAATATGTGGTAGATGCCGTTTGCAGACTGTTTCGGAACAGTAAAGAATTCTCTTTTTCCGGCAGAATACATGAGGAAATTTCCCAATCAATAATTAGCAGGCATGGTTTGAAGTCAATATCTCCATTGGATGTGCATATTGATCACCGGGGTTATATAGAACAACCGGGATTGAATAATAAAAACCAAAGGAATATTGGTATTTTAAAAAAACAATTAAAACAAGATCCTGAAGATGCCTATGCTCTCTATGCATTGGGCACAGAATATTTTCAACAGGGTGATTATAACAATGCCCTTGTTCAATATTATAAGGCCCTGAGGTTGATAGACGGCAAAGATGTCATGTCTGATCTATTTTTTAAGATTGCAGTGTGTCATTTAGAACTGAAAGAATACCAAAAAGGGTTACAAATTATTGAGCAAGGTCAGCAGTTATTTGCCCATTTCACCCCCCTGTGGTATCTTCAGGGATTGATTGAGTATAAGCAAAATCAATTAACCCAAGCTTGTAGAACCTGGGAAAAAACATTGTCAATGGGGGACCCTCCATGGCACCGCTATACCTTTCCCCATGGCATAGGTGGTTTTATCACTGCCGCGGCCCTGGGTGGTTGTTATGAGAAAATGGGTTTACTTGATAAAGCGGAAAGTTTGTTAGAAAAATATTTGATAAAAGGGAAGGGAGTAAGGGCGGTTACACCCATATATTGTCGAATTTTATTGAAGAAATACCAAGCTAATGAATGCCTGGCAAAACTTGAGAGGTTAAACTATCCCCGTTGTTTTAAGGAAAGCATTATTCTTGCCCGAGTTTTTAGTCAGTTAGATAATGTTGAATTAGAGCACATCTATTTTAGAAAATCTTTAGATCTGTTAAGAAATCAACCTAATCAAGGGGATTACTTACAGTTAATAGCCCTCAAACTGAAGTCTATTGATAAGTATTGCGGCTATGGCATGAAATTAGGGGATCAATCCCCCCTCTTGTCAAGGTTAAAGAGCAAGCTTATCTCACTCCGAAAGGAGGATAACAAGAACATATGCCCAAAATAGTTGGTATTATGGTGGCAAGGAGTCAGCAAGGCTGGCTGGGTGCTTGCTTACGCGAAGCAACAAAAATTTGCGATAAGATAATAATCATTGATGATAAGTCCACAGACAGAACGATTGAAATATATAAAGCATTTCCGAAGGTGGAATATCACTGCTATCACAGAAGGATAAGCAAAAAGACAGCTTATGTTAAATTAATTCATTTGGCTAAAAAAAATAATGCGGACTGGGTTTTACTTTTGGATGCCTATGAAATATTAGAAAAAAATGCTGCTGATGTCATTGGCCGTCTGGTTGCCAGAACAGATCCCAAAGAACCGGTATTCTTATTTTACTACTTAAGATTACTGTATTTTTGGCAAGATGCCGAATATTATATCAGCAATGGCCCTTATGCTAATAACTGGGCCCCTAGGCTGTTTACCACCTGGGGGGACGGTTGGAAACTGTTGACAAACTGGAATTGGGAAGCCCATAGCACCGGAAAACCACTTCCGCCGCCGGAAGAATACAAAAACTATGGAAAAAGGATAAATGTTTGTATAAAAAACTATCATTTTTTTGACGGTAATTTGGGCAATATTTTTCAGAACGGTCCTCAGTTGGTTAAATGGAAAGACAGAAAGAATATTCAATGGCAGTGCTGCCAGGGTGAGGAAACAATAAACAACTTAAAATATATTAATGAAACCATAAAAATGGTACCGCCCGGTGCCATGAAACTATTGGATGTAGGCTGTGGTCAAGGTGACTTAGGAGAGATGTTAAAACAGCAGGACCACCGAAGAGAAGTGATTGGTATAGAAAGAGATGAGATGATTGCCTGTATGGCAATGAACAAATATGATTATGTTATTGTGGGGGATATGGATAATGCAAGCTTAGAATTCCCTGTGGGTTATTTTGACTGCGTAATAGTGCAGAATATGTTAGAAAAAGCAACAGCTCCTTTGGATGTTCTTTTATATGTAAAAAAGTTTCTACATGACAGTGGTAGTCTTATTCTCAAATGTAAGAATGCAAGGAACATTAATATCATAAATGAACTGGTAAATGAAGGGGTATGTGGCTGGGCAAATGAAAGACTTTTCACCTTAAGGGCTATAAAAGAAATGGTTTCTAGGTCTAAAATGAAAATAGAAGAGATACACCATATACCCAATGAGGAAAAGAAGATGGCCAATATTGCACTGGGTAATTTATCTTCTCAACAGTTAAAAGAATTAGAAACCGAGTGCTTTATTATTAAAATAATTAAGGAAAAGAAAAAGCTATCATAAAAGATAGCTTTTTTAAATTATTGGGCGGAACTGGCTGTATTCTTTTTGCGGTATACAATTAACTTAACTTTAAGAACTACCTTAACAATAAGATTAGCTTTTTGGCCGGCGATTTTAGATGAGGTATCAGCGGGAATGCCCACTATGGTAATGGCCTTAATTTTACTCTGTTCTTTGACCTCATCGCCCGGGCGTATGTTATCTAATTTTTGTACTGACTGAATGGGAACGACAACTTCTTTGATGAGACCCCCTTTTGCATCGGGGCAGTGGGCGGAGTTCTGCAGTTTAAAAAGTAGTTTTAGTTTAATAAATCCTTCATTAATAAGCAGATTCTTTTTTATTATGGGAGTTAATACAGGATCACCCACGGGCTTGCTCTCTACCGGCACTAATAAATCGCCGGTTTTTGGGTCAATTTCTACCCCTATGGGTGCAGGAATGGTGGTTTCGCCAACTTTAATAAACTCTTTTTTAGCAACTATAAAATCACTGCTCATGGCTACTCTCCTTCTTGTTTTTTATACATAATACTCTCTTCAATATATAATGTGATATTGCAATAATGTAGTAAAATATTCCAAAAGTTAGGGGTTGCGCTGAAAATCTATTTGCGAAAAACACCCAACATCCCACTGTCCAAAAGATAACTCTGATGAGGTTGGTAAACAAGTGTCTTTGGTCTTTTGTTTTTTACCGGGCTCTTATTATATAAATATTTAGCATACTCTAATATGTTTAGATAAGACTTAACAATTGCATCTCTTTCAGTGGTATTATAAAAAGATACCTTTTTAGAACAGGAATTACACTCAATAAACCATAAACGACCCTTTTTATCTAGGCCAACATCTATGCCAATTTCAGCGGTTGGGCCATATGCTTTTTCGATACTTTTATATGCCGTAAACAAAAGTTTTTGCAGCCGGCTTTCTAGTTCTTTAAATCTGGCTTCAGAGTATTTTAAAGTATTCTGAAAAAATGCTTTAAAAGGATAACTGTTAGCATGGGTAGTAATGGGATGGTTTTTATGGCCCACTCGAACTGAAATTCCGGCCACTGTTAATTCCCCATTGCCATTTTTTTGCACTTCTGCACGCAAGTCTATGATTTTATTGTCTATCGTTAACAAATCAATTGCCTGTTGAATTAAAAATTCCTTATTTTGAAAGAATCCTTTAATTTCACTAATAAGTTTATTAAAACCATCTACTTTAACAAGGTACATTTCATTATTAAATCTGCTGTACTCATACCTTTCTTCACCTAGTTGTTTAAGGCGGATAACCTGTTTTCCTCGACCGCCTTCACAACCTTTCAAATAGACGGTATTGTGTAGTTCAAGCATTTTTTTTAAATCCCTAGAACTTTTATAAATAACTGATAGGGGTAGGTATTGACGCATGCTCTCAATTTTTAATAGTTTTTCGTATACTTTATATTTATTAAAACCAACTTGGTAATTTAAGGGGATAATATTCTTATCCTTAAATTGTTTTTTGCCGCTTTTTCCCATTCTATATATTAAATCGGGGTAGGCAAATATTTTTTTTACCCAAAGATTTTTGTTAACATCATAATAAATTCCTAAAATTCTTTTATTTCTATAATCAATGCTTTTGCTGGCAAACAAAAATAATATTAGTTTTGCTTGCTTGTTTGCCTCAATAAGTTCTGCAGCCTTCCAAGGGAGAATTTGCTCTTGATATAGCTTTTTAAAATATTTATTGCTTACAAATACCCCCAAGGTGGGGGTATTGTTGGTTTTATTAATCAGCAAAAGAGTTCCTCCTTTCATTTGCCGTTATTAGCATTACTGTCTATTCTCTCAGTAGTCCTGGAATATTGATGCTTTAAGTGCTTAACGACCTTATCCAATTGCGTTACCCGAGAACCTTTTATTAAGATAATAGTGTTAGGCCGTATATATTTATCCACAAATTCGTATAAAAGAGTTTCATTGTCGCAATGAATAATGTGCTTTGAGTTAAAACCGTTACCAATTGCACCTTGGCCAATATATTCTGCATTTTTTTTATAAGTGACAAGATAGTCAATTTGTTTATTAGCTAAGTATTTACCTACTTCTAGATGTCCTGTTTTAGAATATTCTCCTAACTCTGCCATTGTACCTAAAACAGCAACCTTTGTTTTTTCTTTCCCTAATTCAGATAACACATCTATGGCTGCTTTCACCGATTGGGGATTGGCATTAAAGCTATCATCAATAAGTAAAACATTTTCTGACAGCCGGATTAGGTTCAGTCTACCCTTTGGTATTTTCATTCTTTTAAAACCTTCATTAATGTCAAGTGGAGTAAGATTAAGGTGGTGGGCAATGGCAATGGCAAATAAGGCATTAATGACATTATGGTGTCCAAAAACAGGGATAAAAAATGTTTCCTCTTGATTGTCAATCTTAACTTTAAAGCTCATTCCATTATTTCGATATTCTACGCAGTAGGCTTGAAAATCAGAAATACTTTTAATGCCCACCCTTATAACTTTACCTTTGAACTGTTCAACCGGCAGCAGCTTTGAATTATCATCATCGTTGTTAATAAGCAGTATCCCAGTTGGCTTCATATATTCAATAAGTGCAGATTTGGACTTAACAATATCTTCAATACTGTTTCCCAGCTTTCCGTAATGGGCGGTGCCAATACTGGTGATCACCCCGATATTGGGCTGTATAATGGAACAGTGTTTTTTCCCTTGTCTTCTGCCCATGGCAAATTCTAATACAACAGCCTGGTGGTGAGCCTGTATCATTTTGGCATGTCTTCTGGTATGGGTGGTTTGATTACGGTTTTTTTTAGATTTAAATGTTTTCATTTTTCTTACTAGAACAGATGCAATCATTTCCTTGGTCATAGTTTTGCCACTGCTACCGGTAACAGCGATGGTGGGAATATCTAGTATTAGCGGTTTCATACTCAGTATCTCCTTTGTTATTTTTTTCCTGAAACTATCATGCCTTAGTGTATTGTTTTATAATATGGAAAAAACGAGAAAAAGTGATAAAGCATATAGGTTAACCATCTTTGTACTGTTTAATAAGTTTTAATACACCCTGGTCATTTAGGTCCTTGAAACTGATAATCATAGGTGCATTGTTTGCTTCAATTATCCAAATGTGATTATCTTGATCAACACCCATATCAAGTCCCCAAACCCGATGGTTGGGGCGGTATTTTGTTAATTGTTTTGCTGCTTCTAAAGCAATGTTATCAATCTTCATTAATAAATTTTTACCGGTATTGCTGTCAACACCGATGAGTTTAAGGGCCTCAAGGGGTGTCAATACTGTTGCCTTACTTCGTTTATTGTTTGTCACAATGTAACCAGGTCCGGCTAACCTTGCTAACTTTCCGGTTACCGTCCAGGGAGTAGCTGTTTTTTTTCGTTGCACCATGACTCTAAAATCCATTGGTTTTCCCTCATGTTCAGCCAATGGCACCCACTGCTGAACCATATAGGGGCATGGTTTTTTGTTCTCTTTAAAATAATTAGTGGTTTCTTTTATTCCGTTTAATATGGAAGTGGTGTTTTCAGTATGAACTTGATAGGTGTTTTTTCCCAATGAAGATATTTTGAAGACCCCTGCACCCCGTGAACCTATGGCGGGCTTTAAAATTACTGTGTTATATTTTTTGATAAAATCAGCAAAAGACTGGGGGGAAAATAAATCGGTGGCAGGCAAATGGCCTTCTAGTACCTTTGACTTACTCAATTGTAGGTATCTTTGGTATTTGGTTTTATTTTGAAATTTGTACATTTCAAAACCTCCAATGCGTTATTTTTTAAACCCTTGGCCTTCCAGTGAGCTGACCAAGGGTTTTACAGAGGTTTTATTAACTTTCCCATGACAGGTTGGCGGCATTGACATTAATAAGTTCTTCTAGGCTCAATATAACGCATATGTTAACACCTGCCTGGATTGAGATGGTGAGAGTGCCATTTTCGGCATCAAAGGTGGTTTCGGTACAAGAGGCACCATTGAACTTTACATTTTCATAATCTTGTACATTTACCAGGTCGGTGGGCAATATATCGGGATACTCGATTAAGCCGAGAAATAGAAGGTTAATTATTTCCTGTGTTTCACCGGACTGCTTCTCTTCAAGGTAAGGTGTAACTTTTAAATCCAAAGTACCGGTTGTTACTACTTTGTTATTCTGAAGAACTACAATGTTGTCTACTGATATATTGGTAGCTTCAAAATGGAATTTAATATCTTGATAGTTTGACTCATTAATAAGGTCTGTGTCAACTTTTATTTCTATATCGGATTCAATGGCAAATGCCTGTGTACATTCTTCGCAATATCCCTTAAAAGTCTTGACTTTATAGGGTATAAAAGTCATATATAAACCTCCTTATCAATTATACGACAGTGAAAAAAAGCCTTGGTCTCTAGCTTTATAGAGACCAAGGAACTTTGTATTTATGAGGGTACAACTATTATTTAATGGACTAAGATTTTAAGGGCATGGGCAGAACTGACTGGCGGCGTTAATCTTAAGAAGTTCTTCTCTGCTGACAATTACACATGCTCTTACAACGGCCTTAACAATTATAGTGGCAGTTTGTGTAACTGCGCCTGCTGCGTCAACGGCAGCTTGTAAGAATGCTGCAGTTACCAGTCCTTCTAGCTGGATATCATGTTTTTGAACATTGATAGGTTCACCGGGCATAATACCGGGGCATACGACTTCACCCTGGAAAGGAACTTGCACTGGAATTTCAATGGTGTCTTCTTCTCCTTCTAATTCAACTTCCAGTAGTGCGGGAACCACGCCAATATTAACAACCTTGCCGGGCAGCACCTGGGTGGTTAGTATCATAGGATTATCGACGGGTTCAATAGCTATGCTTTCAATATCGTCCAGATCAGTAACCCCAGCCAGTGGGACAAAAAGATCACCGATTTCCTGCACACATTCCTGACAAAGAACCTGTAAAGTTTTAAGTTTGCGTGGTGCAAATTGGGTAGCTTGGAATTGGTTTACAAAAGCCATGTAAAAAGCCCTCCTTAATATTATGTTTTTTAGCTTTCAAATTGAATATAGGGTAAACTCTGCCTAATGCTTGTTAGTGAATTCCCCCTTTCCACCGATTTATTACATAATATTCCAAAACTTGAAAATGGTTCCTTGCAATGTAGAAATACTTACAATTTATGAACAGTGAAAAATCCTTGGTCTTTATCTAGACCAAGGATTTAAGTGGCATAGAATATATTAAGGGCAGGCACAAAATTGGCTGGCGGCCTCAACTTTGAGAATATCTTCCCTGCTGACTATAACACATAATTTAACAACAGCCTTTATAATCAAGCTGAGATGCATTTTACCATGATGATCGGGCACTTGGACAGGGGAATAGACCAGGCCTTCTACCTGTACATCATGTTTTTGTACATCAACATTTTCTTCGGGATCAACACTGGAACAATGAACAACACTTTGAAAAGGCACCTCAAATGACTGGCATACTACACCCTTGTTAAACTCCAGACGAACGGGCACTACACCCATGAGAATTACTTTGCCCATTAATATTTTGACGGTGCGAATTTGGGGAGAACCGGCAACCTCTAAGGTTACAGGGGCATTTAACTTGCCGGTGTGTAGGTCAAGAGTTAGGTTAGCAGGGGCAGGAATTGTTAGATCGCCCACTTCCTGTAAACACTCTTGACAAAGTACCTTTAATACTTTTATCTTCTGATCAACCTTAGTATCTGTGGTGTACTGATTAACAAAAGCCATAACAGCTCCTCCTTTAATTAAAAACTAATATTAGAAATAAATCAATTAACCGGTTTTTTAAATGACTTACAAGATAAGACAGAAATGATCTCTTCCCGGGCGATGACCACCTTAACTTCAAGAATTATTTTAATTAGCAGGTTTATTTTTTGACCGGCAGATTTTGGCATGGAGTTGTCAGGAATACCCATGACACTTATGGATTTAACCTCAACCTTTTCTTGCACCTTATCTCCGGGGCGTATCCCTTTAATTTCATGGACCGACTGGACCGGTATAGTTGTTTCTTTAACAAAGCATTTTTTTGTATTGGGGCATGTTCCTAGATCTGGGTGGTGAGCGATTGTTTTAAGTTTTATAAAGCCTTCGTTAATTAGTAAGTTTTTCTCGACCTTAGGTTTTAATATTGCATCACCCACCGGTATTATTTCTATTGGCACTGTTAGTTCACCGGTTTTAGGATCAATATTCACACCTAAAGGTGCCGGTACTGTTGTTTCACCGAATTTCATAATTCTACTTTTATGCACTACCACTAAGCTTTTTATATCTTTTACCTCAATATTTTCGATAAAAGGCAAATGAAATTCATCACTGTAATTATCAGGGGTGGGGTTGTTATTATTGGCTAAATGGGGTGTGATATTTTGATTTATTGGGTCGTTTTCTTCAAATTCCGGAACCTCTTCATTGTCAAGGGTTTGGGTATTTTCAGCGGTCTCGGTGGGTTTATCCTTTATATTTAGTGGTTTTGTGTCAGTAACAGGTGCCGGGCTAGGTTTAGCGTCAGGCATTCCTCTGAATCTGTCATCTTTAGAGATCAACTTAACTAAATCAACAACAAATGCCGGTGTATGTGCTGTTCGGTTGTAAAGATGATCGAGGAATTCGGAGAAATCTTGGTACATATCAATTCTTCCCTCCGTTCCTAATTTAATTTTGATTTTGAATGATAGACAATAGTTAACAGTGCAACTAATTAATAGTATTCTAACTTTTTACAGAATGTTAAAGAAAAAGCACAAAAATCGTGCTAATTAAGCTGCAAACATGGTGTTAAATATTTCCAAGCGGGGTCGTTTAGGTGAGTATCTTGGTAAGCATTAATTTGGCATTAGCGGGGTTATGAAAATGGTGTTAAAAGGAATATCGCGAAAATTGTAGAATTATATACTTAATAACAATTAAGAAGGGAGAAGTCAGCTTGCAACAGATAAAGAAAATTTGCTTATTATTTACTGCCTGCATATTAGCAATGTCAGTAATTATTTCTGGGTGCGGAAGTAAGGATGAGGACAAGGCAGAAGAAACAACAGTTTTAACAAAAGAGAAAGCCTTTGAGGTGCTGCTAAAAAACCATTTTGGCTTGGAACCTGATGAAGAGACCGTTAAACAGGGATATATTAGTGTAAATGATGAGTACTCAATACATGGCTTGGATGATGTAACCATTTGCGGTGTAAAATTTTATCGGTTTGAGCAAGTATCTTTAGGTGCCACAGGGGCAGCCTCAACTTATTTAGTTTCTAAAAACACTGCCGCAATTTATGGTGATGGTTCCTATGACTTTTTAGAGGAGTTTGACTTAGATAGCCTGCCATATCATTTAGTTGGCAATACTAAGATTTATGAGCTGGAATATCTTTACCCTGATCACTCCTATAATAGTTATATTAATGGTGAAACAGGTGTTTTTTATGATGATTTGGATGTTGCAATGGGCGATGTTATTAACGAGCTGGCCGACAGCGATGTACTGGTAGATTTAATAGGAAAAGATATTAGTTATGCTGAAAATATTACAGGGCAAAAGGCTATCATAGAATTGGTAGAAGCAGAATTTGCCTTACCGGGCGAGGATGCCTACGACGAGTTTACCGTTATTGAATGTAACAACTATAAAGTTTATACATATTTTGATAATGAAGTAAGTTACATTTTATTAGAGAAAGGGGCAGAGGTATTAGGAGTAAGTGTTGGGATGACAATTCCTGAAATCAAGGCTGTATTAGGAACTCCTCATCATGAAGGAAATGATGATTGGGCAGGCCTATATGAAATGTATTATCTGATAAATGATAAGAGGGTTGGCTTTTATGCTGAAACAAGCGAAAGTGCCACTGTCAGCGGGTATGTAGCCGGCCCATAAGATAAACTGGATCAATAAATGCCGGATGGCAGCTATGAGAATAACGGGGTGGAAGAGTATTGTATCCACCCCGTTAATGGTCTATTATCCTTATTTATCCAGCATTAAAATTATATTGTCGCCCTGTTCTTCCACTGTAACTTTCCAACCCAGGCTTTCTGCTGCCCGGGTTACATTTTCTTTGGCCGCATTATTATCCACCACTACCTGAACACTGCCGGATGTTATTTGACTTAATAATTGACGGGTCAGTATCACCGGTTCAGGACACGATAGACCCCGAGCGTCCACTGTCTTTTGCATTTATATTACCTCCCATAGCTTTACTTCCTTTTAAGCCAATAGCCCCAATTGCCAGCACCACTATTAGACCAATAATTACTGCAATTTGACCTTCACCGGAAACCCCTGCTGGGCTGGCGGCCAACCCGTAATTGTGGGCAAAGGCTGCACCGACCAGAAGGCCCAATACAGTGATAACAGAGTCGGTATTACCTTCGCTGGCCGATATAATTTGCCGCAGGGGGCAGCCGCCTAGTAATATGGCAGCTAAACCGGCCAGGGTCATACCCAGGAAGTTCCATAGGCCGTCATTGTGAGCAATGGGTTGGTTTTCAAATCCTAAATTAAAGTTACCGGCTATCAAGTTGCCGATGGTGGCAATCACCAGCATGGCGATAAAGCCTGACAGCAGGTGAAAGTCCCGGAAAAAGATTAAGTCGCGGATTCCACCGACCATACATAGACGGGAGCGCTGGGCTAACACACCCACCACTAAACCTGCAGCTAAAGACAGCACCAATGGGGCATGCATAGAGCCGGGTCCCTCTTCGCTGAAAAAGATAAAGGCAGGTTGAACCAATAAAAATACCAATAAAATAATAGCAAAAATGGGGAATATATAGCCGGCCCCTTTATTTTGAGGAAAAGTTCTGCCCAAGGAATAACCATGTTTTAAAAACATTACGCCAATGAAAACACCAAATACTAAACCTAATAAACCAACCAGTGCATTTAAATCACCGCCGGACAGTCTTAATACCATACGCACAGGACATCCTAAAAATACCAGCATACCAATAATACCGAAAAAGGCTAAAGTAAAACGGGCCAGCGTGCCAGAGCCCCCCACAACCCTAAAATCCCGACTGAACAGGGCTGAGACAAAGGCACCTAAGATTAAGCCAATTATCTCTGGGCGCAGGTATTGAACCGGTGCTGCCCGGTGCAGGCCAAGGCCTCCCGAAATGTCTCGCAGAAAGCAGGCAATGCAGTAGCCCATATTTGCTGGGTTGCCCGCCACCACGAGCAGGACGCCAAAAAGACCTACAATTCCTCCTGTAGCTACAATAATCGTTTTATTTTTCATAATAACCTCCTTTGGATAGTATTTCTAGGTATATATTAGACATAAATACAAAGCCCCCTGTTATACATAGCATGAAAATATATAATAATAAAAATAATTACTGCAACATATAACAATAAGTAATAATCAGAATGGCAATTATGCCAACCGAACAATAATTATAACTAATAGTTATGCGAGAAATTCCAAAAGGTTTACAATTTGCTCTTGGTGTACTATAATTATTGTAAGTATGGGGGGGTAGGAACCGGTGTTCCCCGCGGGCTGCAAACCCGTTGGCCGACTTGTTAACGAGTTGGGGTCGAGTTCAACTCTCACACCTCCCCTCCAAAAACAATCTGGAGGTTTTTTATGGCAGATTGTCAAAAAAGGTTAGAATTAATATTGTCAGAATTCTATAGAATGGGCTTTAATGAGGCGCAGGCTAATAAGTTGTTGAACCAGTCTTTAAACGGAATAAAATGGTGTCAAATGACTGAAAGGCAAAAGAAGCTGGTAATAGAAGATCTGGAGGACAAGTTGTTTAATATACTGCGTTTTGTAAAACACCTGCAACGCACTAAATGTTTCAATGGCAGGTGTGAACACTAAAGGTTTTTATACCATGAGCATAAGCAATATGTAGTATTTCATTTAGTTATTTCTTCTATTACTATCAGTTGTTATAACAATTGGTAATTTTACATATTACAAAAGGTGTGCTATGTTTACTTACAATATCACCCAATTAATTAATGGTGAAATGAAGCATGGGAGGTAAAAAAAGTGAAGCGTATAAGAAACTTATTGGTAATGATGTTAGTGATGGGTTTAGTTTTATTGGCCGGATGTGCTGGACAAAGTGAACAGCCCGGAGCAAGTGACTCAGCAGAGGTTCTGGACATAAAACTGGGCGGTTCAAGTACTCTCTCTCCGGTAATTGCAAAGTGTGCAGATGACTTTACTGAAAAGTATAAAACCTGGAATAATGTAGACCCAAGTCTTCCTGAAGAACCCATTGTTATTTTTGTATCCACCGGCGGTTCCGGTTTTGGTGCCAGGTCAGCCATTGATGGCACCTTTGATATGGGCTTGCTTGCCAGAGATTTAAAAGACACTGAAAAAGAAAGCCTTTCTGAAGGTGTGGTGGTTAAACTTGGCTCTGATGCTTTAACCATTGCCGTTCATCCGGAAAATCCTGTGCTGCAAGTGAGACCGGACTTAACCACTGAAGAAGTTAAGAAAATATTTGCCGGGGAAATAAAGACCTGGAAAGAGTTAGATGATCAACTGCCTGATCGTCCAATAGTGGTTGCTGTGAGGGATTTAGGTGGCGGAGCCAGTGAAGTGTTTGATGAGAATGTAATGCAGGGTACCCCCATTGCTAAAGATGCCTTGCAGATGCCTTCCATGGGCGCCCTTGCGGGTAAGGTGATGGAAAACAAAGATGCCATCGGCTATGTATCCTATGGCTTTGTTGGTCAAAATGAAGGTAAAATTGCAGTTCTCAGCGTAGACGGTTATCAACCCACTGCTGAAAATATCAACAGTGGCGACTACAAAATTTCACGGCCGCTACTGTTGGTAACTAAGGATGTACCCACTGTTGAACAGCAACTGTTTATTGATTACCTAGAGAGTGAAGAGGGGATGCAAGTATTAGAGGGTATGGGATTCATTCCGGCAGTGAATTAATTTAAAATTAATAAATGTGGGTAGTTGGTAATCAGCTACCCACAAATTTTTATTTCTGGATATCTATGAAAGTGTGATTGTATATGCTGAATAGACGAAAACAAATAGCCAATGCCTGTGTGGGTATGTTATGTCTTATTGTGTCCAGCTGTGCTGTATTGCTACTGCTGGCTATTGTTGTTTTTATGCTGCAGGAAAGCTGGCCCGTGTGGGTTAGCCAGGGATTTTCCGGCATTGCCTTTAGTACAAACTGGAATCCCCTAGGTGACCCCCCGCTCACAGGTATTGGTACCATGATTATCAGCACCCTTTGGGTGGCCATGGGTGGCCTGTTTATTGCGGCACCTATAGGATTTTGTGCCGCAATATTTTTAGCGGAGTTTGCACCGCCTAGGTTGGCTGATATCATCAGGCCGGTATTAAATATTTTAACCGGAATACCTTCAGTGGTTTATGGTTTTTTAGGTGCCGCTGTGTTGGTTAGTTTTTTTGAAGTTAACTTTAACATGGCCAGCGGCGAGTCGTTGTTTTGTGCATCATTAATCCTCACCGTGATGGTTTTGCCCTATATTGTAGCCACATCGGAGGCGGCATTGCGGGCAGTGCCCCGGGAGTACCGCCAAACAGCGTTGGCACTGGGGGTTTCTAAGCCATATCTCACATTAAAGGTTTTAGTACCCCTGGCAAAAAAGGGTTTAGTGGGTGCATTAATACTGGCCTTTGGCAGGGCAGCGGGTGAAACGATGGCGGTGTTAATGGTTGCCGGCAATGTATTGATAATGCCTAATTCATGGTTTAGTAAAGGTGAACCCCTTTCTGCATTAATTGCCTTGGAACTGGGGAGTGCAGAGGTGGGCAGTGCCCATTACCAAGGTTTGTTTGCTGCCGGTTTAGTACTGCTAATATTTGTTATGGCCATTAATTTGGGTTTGGCCTTTATCAGGCGGGATAAGAAAACGGGGTGAGCTATAATTGAAGTTGAGGCGTTTAATAGATGGCTTGTGGATAAGCCTATTCTGGGGTGCAGGATTGCTGATATTGATAATCTTGGTTAGTATCCTTGGTTATCTATTGTACAAAGGCGGTCCGGCACTGTCTTTTGAATTTATTACCGGTTCCCCCAGCGGTTTTCCTTTGGGAACTGAGGGCGGCGTATATCCGGCCATAAAGGGTACCTCCTGTCTGGTGCTCATCGCTATTTTGTCGTCTGCTTTACCGGGCTTTTTAACGGCAATATACCTGGCTGAATATGCAGGGCAATCGAAGCTCAAGGAACTGTTTAGCATTACGGTACAGTGCATGGCGGGAGTTCCTTCTATAGTTACCGGTTTGTTTGCCTATGCATTATTTGTGGTGCATTTTGGTTTTGGAATATCTTTAATGGCCGGCGGCCTGGCCTTGGGCATAATGATATTTCCGGTCATTGTTGTTACCAGCCGGGACGCTTTATTAGCAGTGAATAATCAATTTAGAACTGTTGGGACCTCCCTGGGGGTGTCCCGTTGGTATATACTGAGAAGAGTGATTATACCCCAGGCAATGCCCGGAATTTTAAGTGGCTTACTGTTGGCCATGGGTTATGCAGCGGGGGCCACTGCCCCAATTATGGTTACCGCTGCAGTGGTTTCGGTGGGTTCTACAACATCTTTATTTGACCCTGTGATGGCATTGCCCTACCACTTGTATATTTTATTTAGTCACCAGATTTCTTTGGAAAATGCATATGGCACTGCATTGCTCTTGGTTTTAATACTGTTGGCAATAAATGTTGCAGCCATGTGGATTCGAAGTTTAAAAGGAAAAGGGGCTTAGAAGCATGTCTGTCAGTGTGAGGGATTTAAGCGTATTTTTTGGCAAAGAGCAAATACTAAAGGATATTAGCCTGGAGTTTAAAAAGAATAAAATAACCGCCATTGTGGGGCCTTCCGGTTGCGGCAAGTCTACACTGCTAAAAACCATTAACCGAACCGGTGAATTGGAAAGAGGTTTTAATCATAGGGGCAAGGTGCTGTTAAACGGTGAAGATGTATATTTAAACCGAGATACAGCTATAATTAGACGTAAAATAGGCCTGGTATTTCAGTCTCCGGTGGCGCTTCCCCTCAGCATTAAGGAAAATGTAGTCTTTGGGGCTAAGTATTTCGGGGAAAAAAACAGAAAAGAATTGGAGCAATTAAGCCGGCGTTGTCTTAAACAGGCAGGGCTGTGGGAGGAGGTTAAGGACAAACTACACAGTCCTGCTGAAGAACTTTCCGGCGGCCAAAAACAACGCTTGTCCATAGCTAGGGTGTTGGCCGTTGAGCCGGAAGTATTGTTACTGGATGAACCCTGTTCCAATTTAGATCCGGCGTCAACTATGATTATCGAAAAATTATTAGTTGAATTATCCAATCAACTGACTATAATTTTAGTTACCCACAATCTTTTTCAAGCAAAAAGGGTGGCCCATGAAACAGTTTTGATGATGGACGGTAGGGTAGTGGAGAAGGGTGCCACTGAAGATTTTTTTGCGAACCCCCAAAAGCAGCAAACCAAAGACTTTGTAGCGGGCCTTTCCTATTAAAATGTTTTTGGAGGGCAAAATGATTAGCATAGAAATTCCAGGGTATAAAAAGCTAAACTTAAAACATTTAGTGCTGGATTACAACGGTACCATTGCCTGTGACGGTATATTATTAGCGGGTGTTAAAGAAAAACTTAACTTGCTGGCTGGGAAAATAAGTATTTATATTATTACGGCCGATACCTTTGGGGAGGCTGCCGCACAGTGCAGTGAAGTAAATTGTCAGCTAAAAATATTGTCCGAAGCCAATAATACCTTAGAGAAAGAAAAATTTGTGCAGTCCCTTGGAAAAGAGAACGTCGTAGCAATAGGTAACGGGGCAAACGACAGCTTAATGATAAAAGAAGCAGCCTTAGGTATCGTGGTTATTGGTGATGAGGGTGCTGCGCTAAAGACCATTTCCCAAGCAGACCTTGCAGTTAAAAACATTGATGATGCTTTAAACCTATTGCTAAACAGACAAAGACTTAAGGCCACACTGAGAAGGTAAATTATAATAAACAAAAATGGGATTGCAACTGATATAAGAAAAAGTATGAGATGAGTCAGCATTTATTGAGACGGTGTATAATTAATAAAGAGGTGACATGGATGAAATGTGCAACATGCAAACAAGAGCCCAGAAACAGATGTGATCGGGATGGCTATGATTGCACCAATGGCAAATTGGATACTGCGGCATATTATCATGAAGATGAAAACAAAAATCCCCACCGAATCAGTGGCTATTTACAAAAGGAATATGGCAATAATTTAACTAGGTTAGAAGAAATCATTCAGTACTGTAAACAAATGAATTATAAAAGGGTTGGTTTGGCTTTCTGTGTTGGTCTAGCCGATGAGTCCAGGATTGTTTCAGATATTTTTTCTAAAGAATTTGAAGTGATGTCAGTTTGTTGTAAACTTTGTGGTTTAGATAAAAAAGACTTTGATGTTCCCAAGGTTAAAGATGGGCGATTTGAAGCCATATGCAACCCGGTAGGTCAGGCAGAGATATTAAATCGTAGCAATGTAGATATTAATGTGCTAATTGGTCTGTGTGTAGGGCACGATATTTTATTTACTAAGTATGCCAAGGCGCCATGTACTGTTTTTGCTGTTAAAGATAAACTGCTGGCCAATAATCCCCTGGGAGTTGTTTATTCCGGCTACTGGAGAAAGAGATATAAAGTAAAATAAATCGTAAACAAAACATCCATAAAAAACCAAATGACAAGAATGAAGATTTATGCTATACTAACCCACACAAGCTTAAATGATATATCTTTATAATTTCCTGCTATGCACGATACCTTATTTAGTTTTTAACCTACATTTTGACACAGGGAGTTCGGGTTCATTTGGATGTATGCCAGGCCGCTAAAGGCGGAAGGCAGAAACCAATGACAGAGCACCCACCTGCGAGAAGGCAGGGTGTAAAAACAATAAGGTAACGGCACGGTGGGTATAAAATGCACCAAGAACCACTTCTTTTGGGGAGTGGTTTTTGTTTTATTATTAATAAACCCCATGGCTATGTCCAAGTGGGCGAAAGTTAATAAATAGGTAAAGGGCTGAAGATAGAATGGTATTAAAAAGAATAACTTCGGATAAAGACCTAGAGAAGGCTTTTCATATTAGGAAAGAAGTTTTTGTTAAGGAACAGGGGGTGCCCTTGGAGGCTGAGTTTGATCAATACGATAGCCTTAATGAGTTTTGTGAACACATTTTAGTTTGTTACGAGGAACAAGCTGTGGGAACGGGACGGGTAAGATGGGTTGACGGTTTAGGTAAACTTGAGCGGATCTGTATTTTAAAGCCTTACCGTAAACTAGGGTTGGGAAAAACGATTATTAAAGCATTAGAAGAAATCGCCGTTGAAAAGGGAATCTTTCAGGTCAAATTACATAGCCAAACCCAGGCCAAGGGCTTTTATAGCAAACTAGGCTATCGCACCTCATCAGGTGTGTTTATGGAAGATGGAATTCCGCATATTGTAATGACAAAAGAGCTAAATGGTGGCAAAAAATACCGCTTGCAAGAGTTAAAGATTATGTGTTAAGATAACAAATGTCGCCACAGGGCGGCACAAAAAAATACCAGTTGACTTAAAAAAGCAAAGATGTTAGACTAAGAATTGTCGCTGAAACGGCGGCACAAAAAACTGGCAACAGATCCTTGAAAACTAAACAGCAAGAGATGGATGTAAAAGTTCTATATAATAGAACCACAAAATCTCGTCAAACGCAAAAGCGTGGAGAGTAATTCAGACAACGAAGAGCCAAAGAGCTTTTCCATAAGATGAATGGTTCAAAAAATACTCATTATTTTTTGAACATCATTATAAAAATTTTATGGAGAGTTTGATCCTGGCTCAGGACGAACGCTGGCGGCGTGCCTAACACATGCAAGTCGAACGGAGATCTACCGGTGAAGTTTTCGGACAGAACCGGTAACATCTTAGTGGCGGACGGGTGAGTAAC
>NZ_JONT01000021.1 GCF_000711975.1 Desulfofalx alkaliphila DSM 12257
AGTAGCCATGACGATAAAGGCGAACCATGCCCTTACAACAGGGACATCTATCAAAAGAAGGAAAATTGTTTTCCTTTCCCAAACGGGCATATTCTTCTAAATCGATTTTAAAGTCATGATAAACGACCACAAAAATCACCCCGAAGCATTTTGCAAAAATTATAGCAAAATGTCGGGGTATAGGAAACATTGTCTAACCGGGTTAATTTGAAAAAACTCTTCAGGTTAGGAAGAGGATAAAGAGGCAAGTGACATAATATCTCACATCATAGTAACCATAAGTTTCCCCTTGCTGGTATTCTACACCTTCTATGTCTGGATTCATCATTTTTTGAACATCGAATTTGCCTACTTCAATACACAACTTAGGGCTTGGCAGTAAATTTATAAAGTTGTCTATCCATCTAAATGTATTATCAATTCTACTTTGAATTGAAGGTGGTAGCCAATCTTCTGGTCTCTTTCGGTTATTGAATCTAGGTTTTCTATATCTAGTTTTTCTATATCTCCTACTTCTTCTATACTGCCTTCTTATATCTAAATTTTTCTTTACATCATTTCTTAGTTCAATTTCTCCTTTTATAAGAACTCTGTCTTCACTTGTTACTGCTATTCCTATGTGTTTAGAGCCTAAATCTACACCTAAAGTTACAGGTTGTTTATAGCCACCACTTCCATATAAAAGCTGAATTGTAAAAGGTTTATAACTAATTATCTTAGCTTTCTTTTGTTTTAGTAATTTTCTAGCTTTACTAGGTTTACATGGCATTAAATTTTCACCATGCTTATTTTTTACGAATACTAACATAAAGTATTCCTCCTTTTAGGAGTTGTTGCCCTTCGCCAATGTTAGGTAATGTGTGTTTTACAAGAAAACTCTAAAAATCGTGGTTGACTATCCCTACCCCTCAGGACTGTTTACAGAGCCACCATAGAGCCTAGAACTAAGGCATCATTCTAGGGTATGCAATTACCTAACGTAGCTTTCGCTTAGGCTAGTCAACTAGGGCTACACAAGCCCCCACTTCAAGCACCTATGGTGCTAAGTGGTGGGTAGTTGACCACTTCATCAAGTGTCCTTGTTGCTTTTGTGGTAACGGCAATATTGCTAAAGTAAGCTCCATACTGGTCCCAGACATAGAAACCATATGAACCCTTTGAATGAGGATTGTTATTATCCGTGTAGTCAAACCTTAAGTCGCCATCCCTATATATTTTTATGTTGTTTCCTTTTAGCACGATGTTAATGTTGTGTCTTTGGCCGGCATGGAAAGATGGGAAACTATTTGTACCAATAATTTGCCTAGAGCCGTTTGTTACTTTGACTAAAACTTCTTGATAATTATAAAGAACATTACCACAGGCATCATGGTTGTCCATGATATAAACATAATAGTTTCTGTCATCTTTTATTCGGAACATGAAACCGGCTTCACCATGAGAAAAGTCACGGGCGTCATTTTGAATACCCCAAACAAATTTAATATCCGCATCCCCGGTATTGTAAGCATCCGGCGAAGGGTTAATATAGCCTCTTGCAGGTCTATAACTGCCGGTAGCATATAGCTTTTGGGTATCAATTGCCCAACCACCGGAAATATCTGTCAAGCTACCAGAGAAGTTTTGTGGTATTTGAACGGATCTCCAGCCACTTAAAATTTTAGCGGCACCTTGTTCATCAGTAGAAATTGTACTTGTTTCTACAGCTTTAATGGTTCCATACTCAACATTGTTGGTATTAAGTTCTGTTTCTAGATAGGTAGTAATTAAGCCTTGTAAATTATATATTTTACTTTCGTCTACTTCACCTGTTGTAAATACTATATCTACCTTCTTTTTCTTGAAAGATTCAAATGCTACTGCTGGTTTAACATTTAACACTTCTGTCTGTTTTTCGTTCATTGGCTTGTCATCGGTATTATCGCCTAAATAGTCTTCCGGTTCAATGAACTCCGGAATTGTTGGATCAGGCTCACCGAAATCCTCTTTGACCTCTAGCTCAAAATAGTATCTACCTACCTCATCAGTTTTTAGTGTTGGCGTTGGATTGTTGCCGCTATCTAATATAACCCAATCCTCATCTTCAAAGCTACCGTCATTGTTGCTGTCATATTTATACTTCCATATCCTGCTGGCAATAACATCACCGTCAGGGCTATACGATTCGCAAACAACATCAATAGCAGCTAGATTATTGTCATCGGGGTTTCTAATATAGGCACTCTGCAAGTTGAAGTCTGCTATCGGTGGCTCATCTTTTACTACTTCAAAGTCCTGTTCATACCACTCTGATGTATGTCCTGCTGTATTAGAAACACGTAATTTCACTTTGTAAGTACCAGGCTTTTTGTACAGTGAAGCTAATTTCTCACTGCTCATAATTTGATAAACCTGTGTTCCTTCTACAGTGCTAATACCATGTGTTGCGGTAGATTCATCAGGTTTTACTCTTACTGCGTCTAATGTAGCCTCACCAGATACAGGGATTATCACCCACTGATTTTTTTCCGGTATAATCGGATACCGTTCAGAAGTTACCCCTTGCTCTTCAAAAGTTAGCTTTCTGTTCTGTTTAATATGGCCGTTCCAATCAAAATACGCTGTGGGAATGGCTGGTTTTACCACAACTTCCTTGGTTTCAGTACCTTCTTTACCCCATTCGTCTACAGCAGTTAGGGTAAATTTGTAGATCCCTTCTTTATCGAAGTAAACCGTGACTTCGGTATCCGGTGTTGTTGGTAATTCCTTTTCCTCATATGGGAATACTATCTTACCGCCTTCTGGAAGTTCTACCTCCCATCTGCACTCCACTACCTCACCGTCAGGGTCATAAGCCCGGTTTTTAATTCTTACATCGTCACCTTGAGTAACTTCGCTAGGTATGCTAAAACTTGCCTTTGGTTCCTTGTTTATTACCTCGATGTCTCTGTCGTAAGTATCCGATAATCCTTCTTCGTCCTCAACATATAACTCTAAGTTATATTCCTGCTCTTTTAGCAGCCTAACCGTACCGCCAGTATCTCCTAGATTTTCCTCTACACCATCTTTAGGTCGGAAAGTCCATTTTACCTTAGCAATTGGGCCTTCTTTGTCGGTTGATTTGTTTACAACTTCAAATTCTTCACCGATTCCTACAGTTCTAGGAGCATCAAACCTTGCTACCGGCGGCCCGTTAGGTGGTGGAGGCGGCGGTGGTTGTTCTGTAATTACTATATCTAGCTCGCAAGTATCACTTTTGCCTGCACTGTCTGTTACCGTTAATGTTACCATGTATGTTCCTACTGACTTAAAGCGCAGAGTTCCTCCTTTATCTTTCAATGTGCCGCTATAGTTACTTGGACTAGTACTCCAATCCCGATCAACAATCGGATTGTCACCTGCACGGGAACGGTCAGTAATTTGAATTGGTTCATCTACATAGCCAGTAGCAGGCATGGCAAAATATGCCACTGGCCCGTCTGTTGGTGCAGGCGGCGGTTCATGAGCCGGTGGCGGAGAACCTCCACCTGTTACATTAATAGTAACTTCATCTTTTCCTGTGCGCCCGATTTCATCTTCTACCTCTAAAGTAATCCTGTAAGTTCCTGCGCTGCTAAATGTATGGTTTACTCTATCGCTAAAGTTTCTGTTTCCGCTACCGGATTTAACCGGTGAACCATTAATTTTTAAGGTGTACTTTATGCCATTATAACCCCACTGGGACGGTGTATACTGGCTACCTTGAATGTTGATTGACACATTACTACCTGCTTTTGCAGATGAAGGTACAGATATTTTGGCAGAAGGGTTCGGTGTTGTGTAAATATTAACTCTACCATAGGTATAATCTAAAGTGCAGCCGCAGTATTTCAAAATGTCACGTACCCAAACACCGTGATATATATTGCTACCGCCCTTCTGAATATACGTTGATGAAATTCTTGATCTAGCCCAAGATGGATTACCGTTACATGCACTGATAACAGTATTAAGATTACTATAACTGACATAGTTTCTTCCGTCAGCTCTATTATCCTGTAAATAAATAGCTTCGCCTCTTCTTTTACCATCAATGTAGACATCCCATTTCCCTTCATAAACAACAGTAGGATTGGGTGAAAAGTGATAGCAAGCTACAGTATCACCTTTTGATACGCTGATACTTTCTGACCACGCCTGGGCATCCGTTGGAAACGCAAACATTGTTACGAACATCAGCAAAGGTAAAAGAAACACAATGCTTTTTAGCTGCTTTAACCTCACTCGAGTTTCACCACCGTTCTAACAATATATTTTCCTATCACGGTATCACCCCCCTAAAATATGTTCCAAATAAAATAAGGGCAGTTCTTTCGAGAACTGCCCTTGCACAAAACATTTGCTATTGTTTTATAGTTACACTCTTTTCGCTTGCATTCCAAGTAACATCAAACCCCAATCCCTCGCTCACAAACCTTAGCGGTATAAAGGTACGATCTCTATTGATGATTGGCGGAGTATTTAAACTTTGTGCTTTTCCGTTTACTTGTGCTTTGTTAACGCCAATAAGCAGGACTATTGTGTCCTCTCCTTTGGTTATAGTTACTGTTCTGTTGCTGGCATCCCAAGCTAAATCAGCACCGAACTTATCAATTACGCCCCTTAAAGGCACCATCGTTGTTTGATTGTGTATGAATGGGGTTGCGTCAAGAGTGCCGCCTTTATAGAAATCTCCTTTTCTAACAGAATATTGATTAGAGTTAACATATAAAGTTAAAATTGCATCAGGTTCTAACGCATCTTTGTTATTATCCGTTTGAGTTGGTTCGGTTGGTTCAGCTGGTTCTTGTGGTTCGGGTGTTGTTGGCTTTTTGGGTTGTGCATTGGCACTTTCCCCAAGAACGACACTTCTTATATATTCTTCAGACTTACCTTGTTTTGCTAGTTTGTATATTGTCCCATATTTGCCGTTTGTTCTTACGTCAAATATTAAATTTTCGAGTTCAGGACGCTGCTTTAGTATAGACTCAGGTTCATTTTTGAATCCTTCCCTCATTTTTTCTGCATATTCTGTTAACTGCCACGGCACACCATTTATACTGACTATTTCCATTTCACCAAGAAAAAAGCTCATATGGGAACCCATTTGTACATACAAATCAGGCAGCATTGATTTTATCTCTGGGCCAAATTGGGCATAATCAGTTACATCTCTTTCACCCTTCTTGATATACTCAATCTTATGCTCAAATTCCTCCGCATGAGCCGCCCCTGCTACAAATACTAGCATAAAGACTAATGCCAGTATTGTACATATACCTTTTTTGAATTTCAACAATTTATCCTCCCCTTTTTTATTTAATTTGTTATATTTACCAACAACAACTTTGTTTATAACAAATTTTTAAAACTTACCGTTTCCTCACCCCTTTCCACTCCTTATTTTACCAAAAACACACGTTCTGGCAAAGGGTTGAGGAAAACAATTTATATTTGTGGTATGAATTCCGGTCCAACTGTTGAGTGAAGAACCAAGTCAAAATCTGTTGGAATATCTTCAGAAATTCTAGCAAAACCAGTTAGCTTTATCGGCACTGTAATAACAGCAGATATGCAAACCCTGTCTATGTGTTCTGTATAGCTGCCATAAGTATAGGTGTCAGGCACAGTATTAAAAACTTTAAAATCGTTAACGATAACTTTACCTGCCGCAAAAGAACCTGCCATGGGATTGTTGTAAGCGTCAAGGTTTAAATTCTTTTGCAGAACCTCGTTAAACTTTAATCTTGCCTCGTTTGGTAATATTACAAGTTGCGGCTCAATAGGATCTTGCAGTGCTTCTTCATCAAGTTCTTGACAGGCCGCTCTTAATGCAAGGTTTATACTGTTTTGTGCCTTCATTTTAGCCGCAGCTACGTGCCCAATATCTATAGCCATAGCCGCCAGCATTAGAATACAGGGAAATGCAATTAGTGTCATCAAATAAGCATAGCCTTGCTGATTTTTAAGAAAGTCAGAAATACTTTTCACTGGTAGCCACCGCCTTAGCCTTTAGGCTAATATTCATTTGTTCAATTACCCAGTTAGCTGGTGTTTTTACAATAAAGGTTTTGAATTGAATAGGGTAAGCAATGCCTATCTGTATTTCTCCACCCCTTTGCACGTTGGTTGTCGCATTTGTACCGTATATTACGATGGTATCGGGATCGTAGTATGAAGATGTACCGGTATTGCTAATAGCCTTGTTTTTACCTTCCGTAGTCCAATCTCTGACGTATGTGCTGACTTGGTTTCTAATATCAAGAGAAAGATTGCCTTCGATAGCCGCATTAACTGCCCCTTTCTTGCAGGCCATATTAATAACTGCCCAGTCATACATAATAAGACTGGTTTCAAAAATAAATACAAAGATCATAAACCAAATCGGCAAGCACATCAATGTTTCAATGTAGATACTTCCCTTCTCACACTTAATTAACTTCTTCACCTTTAACCACCAACTTCGTTGACTTTGTCTGTAAAGCTGTCAAACTTGTTGCCTACTGCATTGCCAAGTGTATAAATAAAGGGGGCCACTAACAAAACAAAGAGAGCCATCCACAACAACTGTTCTAAAAATGTACCTCTTTCATCAAAAAAAAATTTTTTTATTTTTTCCCACATGCCTTTGTATCACCTTCTTAGACTAGATAAATGTGAACTACCCACCGCTAAGGCTAACCGCCTTTCCCGGGAAATTGTCTGAAGCTCTACACGACTAAAGTCGGTCCCTACGAATGAATTCGAGGGCTTTCTGTTACAGTTATTGTAAAAAAGAGGGATATTTACCCCTCTTTGACTAAAGCATAGATACTACTCCTTCTTAATTATTAATTTTCTCTATATTAACATCTTTAATGCTATTAGAAATGCCTTTAAACTTTTCACTTAAGTTGGTAGCGAAGGCAACAGAAGCACCGGCTACAAGCAATACGACAATGATAATCCAGAGTCCGTTTTCAATAAAGTTTCCTCTCTCATCTTTAATGAACGACATTACAAGATTAAGCATTAACAGTTCCCCTTTCTTGATTAATAGTTTACAGATTAGAAATAAAGGCATAGCTGGTATTTCCCTTCCGGTATAAAAACATTTTATGGAAAATGAAATACCAGTTAAATCAAAAAGTGATACTCATTAAGACACAGCTGGCATCCCCTCCTTTTTCGGTAAAAAATTTGCTTAAAAAGAGTTAAGACCATCAATGATGTTAGAAAACATGGGATAGATAAATAAGAGCAACATGGTAAACATTAAAACACCCGGTACCACTGTCATTATGATTGGCTGTGCTTTTATTTTTCGCTTTACTTCGTTTACTCGAACATCGTATGCCGCTTTTGCAAAGCCATCTAAAATGTCATCAACATCGGCACCGGTGTTCATACCCAAGGTTATTACTGATACTAAGTTTGTTAACGGAGGAAACTTGCTTCTTTCTGCAAGCCTGTCCAAAGCCTCTTTAAACGGGTAAACTTCCAGCTCAATATTTAATATGTCTAACTGCCTTCTAAGCTCACCGTTTAAAGCGTAAGGCACGATTTTTAACGATTGATACAATCCTCCGGCCTTTGAATATACTCTTAGAAGCGATACCATCAGCGGAAATTCTCTTTTAATATCATTTATCCGCTCAGCCTCTTTATTGTTTAGCCATTTAATCGGATAATAGTAAACAGCAATAGCAAGGATGATAAAGAAAAAAGATGCCGTATTAGCCGAAATTAAAGCCGCAATTCCTATCAACAGAAAGAAAATTGCAGCAATCAGCCTGGCACCTAAAATCAATTCCACATTAATCTCTAAGCCTAGAGTTTCTGTACCCCTTTTAAACCTCTCGTATAACCTGTCTTTTCTCCCCAGCACCAAGATGATGTTGTCTACTCTTAAAGTCAAAAATAAAACACCTATACTAACGCTGGCTAAGATTATCGGCAAATAAACATCCATCATAGGTCTCCCACCAGCCTTTGCGAGCTAGTTACATACCATGAAACAAACCAAACTGTTAGGGAGATAACCAATAACGCCTTACCTACAAGCGTTTGCGTCAATGTTGCCCGTGCCTGCTCAATGAAGATGATCAAACCACCAGCAACCATAGGTAAACCTATCAAGAATATTGACGTTGTTAACTTCTGTCCTTTTAATTCGTTTTTCACTTCTTCTCTAAGAATTACTCTATCCCTGATTATTTTTGATATATCAGTAATAACTTCGGAAGTGTTTGTACCAAACTGTTCTGAAAGCATGACACTTTTAACGAATACGTCAAGGTCTCGGTTATCTGTTCTCTCTGCCAAACTTAACAGGGCCTCGTTTAAATTCTTACCGGCCTTGTATTCTGCTACAGTGCGTTTTAATTCATCCCGAATGGGATTTGCCGTTG
This sequence comes from Desulfofalx alkaliphila DSM 12257, assembly GCF_000711975.1. NCBI lineage: Bacteria > Bacillati > Bacillota > Clostridia > Eubacteriales > Peptococcaceae > Desulfofalx > Desulfofalx alkaliphila. The sequence continues at coordinate 8,388 of NZ_JONT01000021.1, forward strand.
TATCAGCGGCCTTTTCTATTGAATAAATTAAATCATTGGTAGTTTCATTTAGTGAAGCAATCATTTGCAGTGCAGTGTCTACTTGTTCGTCTATAACAGCTTTCCTTGCTAAAAACTTGTTTGAAGTCTGCTTTTGACGAAACTTAACTGCAAAGAAAGCCATTAGAAAGGCCGCTACAATGTTGTTTAACACTATCCCAATGCCGAAACCTGCCACTGCCAAAAGAGAAGTGACGATAATAAACTCAATTCTGCTTTCTCCCAAAACATCTAGATAGTAAAATGTCGTTCCTCGTTTTGCCTTTTTATATTCGCTTTTCTTAAATAACTCAATGATTTGTTCTTTAAATATAGCTAGGACTATGCCAATTCCAGCTATTGTGAACATTATGCAGAAAAGTAGAATATCCATCATACCACCTCTTTTATTTTCTCTTTAGGCATGAAAGGCGGTATTTTAGGTAGTTCTGTCATAGTGTTAGAAACCATTATTTCTAACACATCGTTGCTTAACGGCATATTGAAGTAATGCCTTCTGTAAATGTCATACTTGTAAATATCCCTAAAGGCCGGTTCACCGTCTTTAGAATACACTTGACTGATACCGATAATCTTTCGACTACCGTCAGGAAATCTTTTAAGGAACACAATCAAATTAAGAATTTCGGAAATCATTGCCTTAATTTCTTCCGGGCTAACTGTACCGGCCTTGGCCGCCGCTCTGATAATCCGCTGAATGGCTGCCATTTTGCCGTAGTTTGTGTGTACAGATGAAATAGAACCTTCGTGTCCGGTTCCCATAGCCTCTAATAATTGTATTGCCTCTGCACCACGAATCTCACCCATGATAATCCTATCAGGACGCATACGCAAACAGTTTATCATCAATCTGTAAGCATCTGCTTTCTCACAAGTTTCAAGTTTAATTAAGTGCGAACGTTCTAAGTTGAGTTCGCTTGTGTCCTCCAAAGTAATAATCCGTTCATTTTCTGGGATGTGTTGACACAGCCAACGCATAAAAGTGGTTTTACCGCAACCGGTAGCACCCGCTACAATAATGTTTAACCTGCCTTTAACTGCCCATTTGAGAAATTCTGCTATTTCTTTAGTCATGTACTTTGTTTTAATTAGTTCATCTGTAGTAAATGCTTTCTTTACAAATCTGCGGATAGTAATGTAAGGCATGTCAGCTGCGGGAGGGATAACAGCGTTTACCCTCATTTCACCGAAGCGAGCGTCAACTGTCGGCTCTGAAAAGTTAACCTTGCGACCGCTTTTCCGCACGATTTTGTCAAGAATGTTCAAGACTTCTTGGTTGCTCTCAAATTTGATGTCCGATAGCATTATCTGTCCGTTTTTCTCAATAAATACTTTATTGGGACCGTTAATCATAATCTCACTGATTTCCGGATCTTCGTAAAGTAACTTATCAATGGGCCCCATGCCGATCATTCTAGATATTACATACTTTTGAGCTTCTTCCAGCGTATAATTTGGCACTTTAAAAGCATTAAACATTTCCGCAACTTCTTGCTTAATCAGCTCTGTAATGTCTCTACCTTCGCTTAAAATCAGTTTCCCATGTTTAAAAACAAGATTATTCCGAACCATTGTTACCAGTTCATTTATGTGTATCTTTTCTTTGAAATTATTAAGCACCTTCTAGTCCTCCCACCTTATCGCAAGTAGATACTTGCCAGTTTATTATTTTTTGTAATCTAAAACATAATCCGGCTGTTCCGGCATAATGTAGATAATGTCAGCTGTTAATGAATGTTGCAGTATCTTTTTGCCCTCATTTCTTTCACAAACCAAAAGCACTTCTTCCTCTGCCGGCGAGCCTTTGGTAGATACGCTACTAATATCCGCAACTATGTTGCTCACACTTGCAGACAGATATTTGGAACCAACACCAAGCTCAAGAACACCTTCCGGCGTTACCGCCATTACTGTAACCAAGTCGCCTTTCTTTAAAATACTGGGTATACGAACATCATCTCTGTCCAGTGCGATTATGACTTCGTTGGGTTTTAAGGTTTCAAAGGTTTCTACCAAATCATCGTTGGTATTCAAAAGTTTTGTGTTCAGTATCGGTTCTCCTTTTGTCAGCGGCATTCGTGGGTATTTACCGATTACTTGTTCTACTGATCTGTAAGCTAGTGGGTGTAAGTCACGCTTAGCTATCTTTTTGACGGCAACATCAGATTCGCTAATTTTCTCCAGTGCGTCAATGTCTTTAGTGGGAACAACTACTGTGACAGGTTGCATAACGCTGTTAAATGCTTGATAAATCCCAAAACCTGATATGATTACCAACAGCAAAGAAATTAGTAACAAAGGATTGGTTTTTACTTTGAAAGCTGTTTTGATTCCTTTCTTCGACCTTCTCAGCACTACTTTTAAACCTCCTAATCTATGTCATTGTAATTCCATAAACATGCCATGCTACCACGGCAATAGATATGCAAGTAGCAAATGGTATAGCGTTTTCCGGTGTTTTTTCCTCAATGCCAAAGGGTAGCTTGCCCCAGCCTATATCGCCTTTGGTTCTATACATCAGCAAAATAAATCCGTTAACGAGTATAGTAAAATACTCTTTTAAATCTCCTTTGACGATATGCTTGATTATCACAGCAACAATACCAACCACTACGGCGATTAGAAGAATAATATATGTCGGCCACAGGCCGTACCACATTCCCAGTACTGTCATTAGCTTTACATCGCCTGCCCCCATATACTGGGTTAGGTAAAAAATAATGCTTATCGCAAAAAACGCCAAGCCGTGAAATATACTGTATAGAGCATCGTTCAATTCTTTGGTAGCAAAGTTATAACCCAGTATTACCAGAAGCAATGCAAAAATGATTATGTTAGGTACGCTGTTCTTTATATAATCAATTATGCCGATGGCAAGAACACAGCCAAGAACGAACAGCGTTACAATAGTATCTGTCACATCAATTAATCCTCCTTTCCGAAAGCATGATAATGTCTCCACAAGATAACTTGTTATCTTTGCTGGCAGGAAGTTCAATAACCATGCTTGCATCTCGAACATACGGGCTTATTTGCCACGGTTTCAGCTTTATTACTTGCAGTACAATGTTTTTAGAATCGACAAAGACGGCAGTTATCTCAAACCGCATAAAAAACGTGTGTATCTGCTTACACGGCTTTATAACCATTACTGTGTCGTCCGGCAATTTGTGCCTGTTCATCAATCCAAAAAACCTTTTCACAAAGGTATCTGCCATGATTACGTTTTCTGCTACGAGAATTTCTTTTGTTAGATTATAAAGCAACAATTTTATCCCCCTTTACCGACGGATGGCTTTTGCAGACTTTGTTCCTGCCGCTTTGTTTTGCATAATAGAGGTTATTATCTGCCCTTTCTAATAGGGATTTAACGGTATCGTCTTTTTCTTTTTCAGCAACACCGATACTTGTCGTGATATGAATTGTTCCGGCACTCGTTTTTATCGGCGTTGATTCAACAGTTTTTCTAATCCTTTCTGCCGTATTTACCGATTGTGTTAAGCTGTTTGGCGTGACAACAGTAAATTCTTCACCACCGTAACGAGCTACAAAATCCCCTTCTCTTACCGTACTGACAATGATTTGTGCAAACTGCTGTAGTACTTCATCACCTACTTGGTGGCCGTAGGTATCATTAACTTTTTTAAAAAAGTCAATATCCAGCATAATGACAGACAAGCGTCTTTCGGTATTAAACATTTCCTCTAGGCGAATGTCTAAGTATCTCCTGTTTGCAATACCTGTAAGACAGTCAATAGCAGAACTGAATATCATCTTTAATGACTTGCTTGCCTGTTCTGCTGTTTTCTGCCATTGTCTTGTTTCATAATTGTTTATCTCTTTAATTAAATGGTTAAATGCTTTATCCATGTCCTTTGCTTCTTTGATTGGCAAGGATAAGGGTTCGTAGCTCGGCTTGTTAAAATCAAGGTTATCTAACTGCTTTGTAACATGCCTGATAAAGAAATAGATTAGCCCTATCAGCAGTAACACGGTTAACAGCCACAACAAATTACTGACTATAACTAACGACTGTATATTTAACAAACCTGCCAGTGTGCCAAAAGCAAACATTACTATCGGTACTATGGCAAGATTAAGCAACTTCAATGAATATCGCCCCCTAAAAATAAAAAACTATCCCTACTTAACTAAAGAAGCGGTATAGTCTTATCTACTGAATGAGATACTATCGTACTGTCATTTTCATCTGTATAAATAACTATTGGCACCGAGCCGTGCCAGTCATAGGTATATAGCGTTCCGGTGTAGCCTATTCTTTTCAATAATTCATTGGCCTTTTTAATATCTTTTTCTTTGCTGGACGAAAGCACCAGCTTCCATTTAGTACCGTCAGCGTCCTGTTCCATTACTTTATTTAAAGCCTTCTCACATGCGGAACAGCTAGGCGAAAACAGCAGTACCGGATTTTCGGCTGTGTTTAGTGTTAATTTTTCTCCGCTAGTCTCTTGGACTTCTAAGTATTGACCAAAGCCGTGCGGTTTAATATCTGTACTTTCGCTTTCTACCGGAACAACAGTTACTACAGCAAAAAACATTACAACAGACATAACTGCCGACATAATTTGAGCAGGTAATTTAAAATTTTGAAACGGTGTTAAGCAAATTACCGCAGCGAGAATAAGCGTATCTGCTTTAAGACAGGTGATACATTTGCTTTCTAATACCGCTTGCAATATCAGAGATATTGAAATTAAAGCCAAACCTCCGATATAAGCCAATTCCGTTCTTTCGGTTATCGTCAAAAGCGAGCATACGGCACAGCCGATAACTGCCAAAAAGGTGATAGCGTCTAAAGTGCCGGTGATTGCCAGAAATATGCCGGCGGATAAAAACAACAGCGTACTGGGTAGTGAACTAGGCATTTTCCCTATTTTAACCATCTCCCTCAATTAGTCTAGGCAGTAGGCTTCGGGTGGGCGTTGCCATTTGCCAGTTTTTAAATCAACATAGTATGTCTCGCCTTGTGAACAGGTTGAGCCTTTGATATGAGAAAAATCAGAGTCCGGTGCTATAATGTTTAGAAAGTCCATCATTATTGTTTTTACTCTACCGTGTGTTTTTACTATAACGGAAGGATAGTAAGGGTCTCTTCGATTATCCCTTATGTCTATTGATGTAATGTATGAATCACCCCCCGTTACATCTTCCATCTCCTTCGGTTTATTCATTTCAAACAGCGTATTAGCGGCCTTTACGGCGTCACTACCGCCATTTTTGTACTCAACCCATCTATCGAGTATTTCCACGCTGCCACAACCGCAAGTACAGCAGTAGTCTTTCCAGCCGTTATTGTCAAGTAGTTCTGCTTCCGTGCCGGTTACGATTATCGTACCGCCGCAATATTTACAGCACTCCGAACAGCCAAAAGGTCCGCAACAGACATCTCTTTTTTCACCGGGATCGATTTCCAGCTTAACCCATCTTTCCGCACTTTTAGCCGCAGCAAGGGAAGCAGCATCCGTGGCATTTTGCAGTTTTTCCATTGCTGCGTTGTACCTGCCAAAATCAAATACAGTTGCTATAATGGCAAGCAGTATGAACATTACGCCTAAAGTCAAAAGCAGAATACTGCCGTCTTCATCCTTAAACAAGTTATTTTTTTTCATAATCCCACCATCCAAAGGTTACTTTTGAACTTAATTCCTTTTCATCAAATGGACTGTCATCTACCAGTTTGGGAAATATTCGGGAAAACGGGGAAGATTTATATTTTACTTCACAGTCAATCAATTCCCGTGAACCAAAGCTGTATCTGTTAATCCTTACATCCATTTTGTTTTTATCTAAGCCTAATACCCATGCAGTTTGTTCAGCCCTGTTATAGCCTTCGCTTATACTGCCGGTTATGGCTGCTTGTCTGCCGGCATCACGGGCTACCTTTGGCAATGCGTTGTATTCGTCTATGCGTAAAGCAACAGTTATCAAGCCAAGATAGAGAAATACTATCAGCACTATACAAAAGGTAAATTCCAGCATGATACTACCTTTTTCGTCACTTACTATATTCGTGCGAGTGCGTAAATTTGTGTTCACCGGGAGTTGTTACCTCCTTTGTTATCATTACTTTACCTGACCATGTAGGATTTGCAGAGTTAATTAGCTTTGCCATGCCGGGGAAAAATGTTTCCATTTCTACCCTTACCCTTCCTACCGTAGAGTTACCGTTCCAGTATACTCTTATCTCTTTAATGTCTGAAAAAATAATTGTCTTTTCTAAATGCTCTCTGGCAATTTGGGTAGCTCTTGCTTTATCGTCCGTGCTGGCTAAGTATAAAGCCGCTTGCCTAGCGGCTCTATCTGTATGAAATTTGTTATACATCCAAGAACCGTGTATGAATAATGCCATTAAAACCCCCATGAATATTATAAAAATCAAGGCGAATTCTATTATCGCCTGTCCTCTCTGATCAGTAACCAGTCTTTTCAATGCCACCCCTCCTTAAATAATAAAAACCATGCCCGCTATTATTAAATAACGAGCATGGTTAGGTTTAATTTAAGAGCCTATGCCGGTTCTTATTTCCTTATCTGTATCAGGTAAACCCATTTGTTTAACGGTTATGGTGACGCTGTCTTTGTTGTCCGGTGGGTAAGCATCTTTCCAACTGTTGTCAGAAGGCCATGCCTCTGCTGTAATTGTGTATGTGCCGGGGCTGGCAGTAAAGTTATATGGGATTTGTGTGTTTTTACCCGGTTCTAAGGTGAATGTTTGTGTCTTGGTACCGGCTGGGCCGTTAACGGTAAGTTTAATCGGTACAGGCCCCGGTATGCTGTCTTTCCGGCGAACGCCGATATTTGTTTTGACGGTCGTTGAAGATCCGTCAATCACCCAGTTTGTCTTTAAAGGTAATATCTTAACTGCAATATCGTATTGTGCCGGAACAAGTTCCTTCCTTATTACGTTATCCTCATATGTTGTTTCGGGATATTTGCGTACCGCAGGTGCTTCGTTAATGGTGCCAACCAGCTCTACATTGCTATCCGATCCAGTCCAAGTAAAGTACAGAGTTTTTTCTTCTGTAGCCATTAAGTCAGTGAAGTAGCAGTCTTTTCCTCGAAATGTTCCTTTTTTAGGCTCTGTGCCATCCTCATATTTTAAGGTTTGTAAATTGCCGTTTTTGTACACGCCAACGGGGATATTTGCCGTACCGATAAAGACATGCTCGTTCTTAACGGTAAAGGAACCGTTATAAACCCCGTCTTTTTTGATTTTTTCTCCTTTTTCAAGGCCGGTAGTCAAGTCTACCGCCACTAAGTTGAAAGGCACGGCTTTCCATGCTTTAACCCCGTCTTCGGTTGTAGCCACTAACCAGTCATGGGCAAGGGATAATTCACCGGAAACTCCGGTACCGTAGTTTTGGTTGCTGTCGGCATTGGCAATGAGTGTGGTTTGATATTTTACGCCTGTGTATGTGTCTATACCTGCCAGCCAACCGTTACCTACACCTTGGAAGGCTACGGCTGCGTTAGTTCCCTGTACCCGCCATATAATCGGTGCTGTCTGTGCCCGGTCGGCAAATTCTGCTACCCATTTGGTTTGATGGGTAGCTCTGTCTACTGCAATCAGTCTGCCCTTTTGTCCGGGGTGGTTTACTGCCGGGAAGTATACCGTGGTTTTAGTAAGGGCCGGTGAGCGGTTGGAGAAAATACCGGCGTTGTCAGCATTTACCCAAGAACTTCCTGTAGCAACGTTGTAGCCGTAAATTCGGCTCTGGCAGTCGCCAAAGAACAGCCAATCGCCGTCTACTGCAAAGCTGGCTACAATACCGCCGTTAAATGCTATTTTGTCATATGAGTCATTTGACTTTAATACTACCTTGCCGTTTTCTTCCGCTAAAATATCATCCAGTCGGAATAATCCCAATTCTCCATGGTGCGTTCCCTTATCCAAACCAACTGCAAAGCCCTGCCCGTTTAAAATAGGGGCCGGGGATGAAGACGTTCGTCCGGAACCAAGGCTAATCCGCAGGTTGTTAGCCTTTTGTTTATCCAGCATGTCAATAGCCAAGTGGACTTCGGCGGTGTTACCGGCGGTGTAAACTACTACTTCATGCCCTCTCCAATCCAGTACCAAAGGGGCGGAAACAATGTCAGATGCCCAAAGATCCATAAAAGAATCATAATATCTGGCATTATCAAAGTCGGTTATATCAAATATTTCGATATAACTTTTATCCCCTGCCGTTTCAGTGCCGATGTAAATATACTTTTTGCCGTTTTTTTCTACCAATGTGGGGTGACTTTTGGTTTCTTTATCGCCATGTATCGGCAGTTTAAATACCGGTTCGTTGTGCTGGAAGTTGCCGGAATAATCCGGTTCCTTCATCACATAGCCCCTTAAATGTTTGCCTGCCGCCACTACTGCGAGGGTTTGTCCCTCGTATTTGCCCCAACCTTTTAAAATGAGCGGCTGACTGAAAGATATGTCGCAGTTATCTTCCCATGCGGGCCACAGTATCGGTGTAGTGCTGTAACCTTCTCTGGTGCGAAAATCATTGAAGCCGAATGTGGTTACGTCTCCCGGTGCTGCGAAGGCAGGTAGTGTAGAGGTTAGTGCAAAAATGACTGTGAGCATTAAGATAAGCAGCCTTTTCAAGAAATGTACCCTCCTTCTTTAAAAGTTTTCTTAAATAAGGCAAAAATCCCAGCTAATTAATCAGCTAGGATTCGGTCTTATTTGCTTGTAATTTCTACCGTTCTGATCTGTGCGTTCCAGTTCACATTGCAGTCCAAGGCTTCTGCAACGTAGCGAACGGGGATAAATGTCCGAGATTTGGTGATAACCGGTGCGGTGTCCATGGTTTTCGTCACACCATTTACCTTGAAAGTCCTTTGGCCGATAACCATTTCCACTGTAAATCCGGCTTTTTGAACGACAACTTTCTTTTCCTTCTCAATCCAAGTTACCTGACAGTTAAGTGCTTCCCCAATAGCCCGGAACGGTACTTGCGTGCGGTTATTGCTGTCAATGTAGGGCGGTACGTCCGGATTCAGCCTCATCCCGTCAACAATAACGGCGATACCGCTGTATGCCGGTGCAGGATTTGTATTTGTATTTTTGTAGCCGGGGAAAGGCCTAGCAGGTGTCGTGTCAACTCCTTCCCCGCCGTTGCCTGGAATGATTATGGCAAAAGCCGGGGTAGCAAAGAGCAACAGCACGACCATCATCAGCAAAACTAATTTTTTCCTCATGATAAATTATCACTCTCCTTTTTTCACTTTTCTTAAACCCGTTCCTTTACAGCATGGACAAGGTACATATTTGCAGTTATCCTCCACTTTCTTAATTAGAAAACCATCTTCATAGGGAATATAGACTAATCTATCACCTTCTTTTAAATTCAGTTTTTCTCGGACGTATTTAGGAATTGTAGTCTGACCTTTAGATGTTAATTTTGAAGTTTTTTCTTGCATATCAATGCCCCTCTGCTGTCAATTCCTTACTTTTTTCCTTGCTTTTTATACTACTATATATGGTGCATAATACTTTGTCAACTACAAAATGTAGTTTACGCTAAAAAATTTTCTATTATTGCTATTGCGGCTATTGAGGGCCCCAAAAACGGTGCAAAAGCCGTAGGCATATGTACTCTACCCAACGCTACATCCGCAAATGCCTTAATTGTACCGCAAGCCTGCCATGTGCGAATGCCGTAATAGCCAATCATGATAATTCCCGCCATTGCAGTTCCATACAGTACAGGCATATGACCTACCAGCAAGGACAAAGCAACAGGCAGTTTCACATCTCCCCCGCCGATAGCCTTTTCCCCCGGTGCTAATGGTAATGCCCCTGTCATGATGGCAATTTTAGAAATGAAATTGCTTCCGTAGTACAGAAAGCAGAAAAAACCACAGACGATAGCAGCGGACAGTAAGAGTTGGTATTGTTCTTGCAGTAAGATAAAAATTAAAGCTAAACCCATTGCAGGATAAACATGCTTGTTATATATCTTCCTCTCTTTTATATCCGTGTAAGTCGTTATTGCTACCAGTGCTATAGCCAAGATTAAGTTAATATACATCAAACCACTTCCTTAACCAACAAGTGTAGCATCTCCGCTATGTTTGTCTTGATTAACAGCAAATAAGCGAGTGCTACAAAAATAGCTACTGTTAAAAAAGTTGACTGCTTTGCATTAAGATTAAGCAGCATTATTTGGTTTTTTATAAAATTGCCAGCAGCCCCGATTAAAGGAACAAAGATAATTATAAGTCCGATAATTATTAGCCAACCAGCTAAATTAAAAGATTCACCCATATCTGCCTCCTTACTTAAAAATTTTTTTAAAAAATAAATAAACCCCAGTTAAACAACCGGGGTTTATAGAAAGTAATTTAGTCTAAAGCGTCATTAACTTCACCAAATTTTGCAGAAAGTTTATTACCCAGTAGTGTGAGGGCACCAATTACCACAACGGCTACAAGAGCAATAATCAAACCGTATTCTGCCATTCCCTGTCCACTTTCATCTTGATGAAGCTCTTTTAATTGCTCTTTAAATTTGCTGATCACCTTTTTCACCTCCCATAAAAAAATAACTTGCCCCAGTAGATTCTTAAAATGCTTGTAACAGGTGATAGAATACCGGGAAAAATAAAAGCCCCATCAATGGGCCGAGTATGAAAATTAATATGATAGGCAGAAGCCTGATTGTTAACCTACCTGCCTTTTCAGCGGCATCATTTTTACGCCTAATCATAATCCTTTGTGCATGATCTTTTATCGCGTCTGCCATTGATGTACCGTACCGTTCCGCTTGATCCATTCTTCTAACCAAGTCCGTCAAGTCCGGTATACTGCACCTTATCGCTATATCTGCCAAAGCATCACTGCGTCTTTTACCAAGGCTCATTTCGTCAATCGCTCTTGAAAATTCTTTGGCTAACTCACTGTCCTTCATGCTATTGGAAACTTCGGTTATAGCTGTATAAAAGTCAGCACCCGATTCCAGAACCGCCGCAAAGGATACACAAAATGCCGGTATATCCCTGTTAATACTCTCAACTCGCTGCCTGGCTTTGTTATTCAACCATACTCTAGGAATAAAATATAATATAATGCCTACAAGCAACGGCCAGAAAATATCTACCAAACCAATCAAGACAAAGGGCAAAAAGCAAATTACACAAACTATCGGCAAAGCTATCTGCAAACCGATGAAATATTCGGGTTCTATATCCAAACCGGCCTGCATTATAACCTTCTTTAACAGGGTCCTGTTTTCAAGATTAGAAAATCTGCCACCGGTTCTTTTCAGTATTTCTTCCGTTTTGTCTCCGGCTTCTGTCCAGTCGGGCAAAGCAAACTTTTTGCCTGCGACAGCTACAAGGACAGCAGCAGCCGTAAGAGTTGCCGCCAGCGTACTGTATTCCATCTGTTAACCCTCCATGGTTTTCATTATCATTTTTCTTGCAATCATGTTGCCTAAGACAATCATGGCAATGCATAACATAAAGAAAACACAGCCTTCAAACGTATTAAATAACGGTGCTGTAAAATCCGGAGACAATACTCTGGCTATGCCGATAACCAAAAACGGTAAACCGGTAAGTATTTTTATTGCCGCTAAGTTTTGTGAGATAGCTCCTTTGATCTGCCCTTGCTTGTTTGCTTGGTCGTAATATGCTTCAAGTGAATAGTCACATATTCTGTCAATGTCTATGCCCATGCTATGGTGAAGTCTGTAGGCTAAAGACAGCGTTCTTAAATCTTCCCAACCTGTTCGTTCTATTACATCATCCAACGCTTTTGCCGTGGTATCACCCGTTCTGGTTCTTCTTAGCACATCGTAAAATATATCTCTGGCCGGTCTAGGCAAGTTTGGTACAGTATCTTCTAACGCTTGATATGGGTTTAAGGTTCCGCTTGTAGCGGCACTGAGTTGAGATAAAACATCGGGATATTGTTGCCTTAACAGTTCCCTTCTGCTTTCGTCTCTTTTCTTCTGCATCCATTTAAGAGCAAAGTATCCTCCGCTTAGGCCCAGTACGGTAAAAAAAAGGTTCCCTGTTATTGCATAGGCCACACCGGCACCAATAACACTTCCCGCCAACACAACAAGCAAATCTGCCGATGACTTTGTTGCTTCTTTAGCTTCGATTTTTTCATCCTTTAATCGCACTGCTACTGCTTTTGAAGTCAGTAACCTGTCTCCTAAAAGCAAAAACAGCACTGCTAAACCGGTTAATATTTGTGCTAATAGAAGGAGGCTCATTTTATAATCCAACCTCCATCCTCAATCAAAATTTGTTTTCGCTTAAAGCCTTTAGCAACCCAAACAAAGTCATCTTTTTCTTTGCTGTATTCAATAATTGTGTTTAATTTAAGTGTGGTATTGCCGGTTTTTTCATCTTTTGTAACCCCGTTTACTTCTACGATGTGTTCAAGTCTACGTCTGCCGTTTCTTTCTCTTACAACCTGCACAATAAAATCAATGGTTTTCAGCAGGTTGTAGATTGCCTCGTTGGGTATGGTTGAATACTGGCTTACTAAAGTATAGAGTCTGTCAACACATTCATAAGCACTGTCAGCGTGAATGGTACTCATACTTCCTGGGTGTCCGGTGTTCATTGCCTGCAACATAGCCAATGTTTCTTCTTCCCTACACTCACCGACAATTATGCGGTCAGGCCGCATACGCAGAGCAAATGCTATACATTGTGCTTGAGTAATTTCCCCTTTCCCCTCGTTTGTAGGCGGTCGTGCTTCCATTTTTCTGACGAAAGGGTGTTGCAGCTGTAATTCGCAAGGGTTTTCGATGGTAATTATGCTTTCTTTTGGCGGTACAAAACTTGCAATGCAGTTTAGCATTGTCGTCTTACCGCTACCGGTACCGCCGGAAACGATTATATTTTGCTTTGCTATAACCGCCGCTTTTAGAAAGTCAGCCACAAATTGGTTAATTGATTTGCGAGCAAGCAGGTTTTCAATTGTCATATCATCTCTAAAGCGGCGTATGGTAAACATCGTACCTTCCGGGGAAAGAGGGGGTATTTGAGTTATTAAACGGGAACCGTCAAAGAGCGTGGCATATGCCCAAGGCGTGTGTGGACTGATACTGCGTCCTGTTGGTGCTAACATTCTGTCCAACACATCCCTAATATGTTGTTCATCACGAAACTTAACACCTTCAACAAGTTCTAATATTCCGTGTTTCTCTACTCTTATTTCATCTTTGTTGCAGATAATTTCCGTTACTTCCCGATCATAAAAAAACGGCTCTATCGGGCCGTATCCAAGACAGTCATTGCCTAATTCTTCAATGAGTTTTTCGGCAGCATCCTGTCCTAACGGTATGTCGCAAGCAATTAATGCACGGGCTACCACTGTGCGAAGTGTTGAACGGACAGCCCTATTGCGTGAGTCACGTTGTTCTTCGGGTTTTAAAAGCCTTCTTAGTTCACTCTGTACAAAGGTTCTTACTTTCTTGTAGTCACTTTCTTTCAATCCGGGTATACTGCTCATTTCGTAATCTTTTTTATCTTGGCTGTCATCTGTAAGCTCGATGTCGCTGGGATGGTATTCGCCATACTTAGTTGCCAGTTTTTCAATTAAGGCTTTGTCTAACACATTGTTACCCCCTTTCCAGCATCGTTAAAAGTTTTAAAAGTTGGCTTAGGGCTACAGAAAAGTCATCTTTGGGGCGTACAATACTTACCAGTTCCCTTTTATTGTTATGTTCAGCAACCCTTATACTGTAAGGCAGTATATGGTGTATCTCGACACCGAGTTTAGAATTATTTAATAAGTCAGATGCACGAATACCGCCTGGAATACCGGTTTGGTTTAAGATGACAATGGTTCTGTCTTTACAGCCAAGTCTATTTAAGAAACTGATGTTATCTTTAGCTAGGTCCAGACAAGAACGGTTTGGCGTAAGAATAGTTAAAACCGCATCCGATACCAAAGCGGCTGCCCATGTAAGACTCTGCATACCTACAGGAGAACAATCTAATACTATATGTTCAAAACGGCCTTTGAGAATTCTTAGGATATTGAAAATAAGACTGGGTGTAACCAGTGAAACGTGGTCGTAATGCACAACACCGGGAACAACCATTACACCGCTGGAATGTGCTACCATTGCCCTCTGCATGTCCTTAGTGCCTCGTACATCTTCCCAGTCCAATATATTTACTACACATTGCTCGATTGGCAAACCCATTCTACTGCGTACTGCACCAATGCCATCTAAATCCACAATGACAACCTTTTCTGGATTTCCTCTTGCCAATAATGCCGCCAAGTTTGTGGCCACAGCAGTAGCCCCGTTACCGCCCTCCGGTGATTGAACTGTCCATATCATCCCTTCGCCTTCTATTGCTTCGGGCGAAATGGGAATACCATATAATTCTGTGTACTTTTCCTCTTGAATGTCTTCATTTTGGGTATCGTCATCATTTTCGAGCGAACTCCACAGTATTAATTCTTGTGGGGTTTCTTGTTTTTTGGAAAAGGGTTTAAGTTTGCTCAGCATTGTCTATTCCCCCTTTTCATCAGAAGATTGTTGCAGGAATACAGTTACGTTTTTGCCCATTGTTAAAACATTTGCGATTTGCTTTTCTTCTTCCGGTGTGCAGGCAATAATTATTGCTTCGTTATTGTTTTTACTGCGATCAGGGGAATACAGCACTATAGCATTGGTAGCAACTTTGCTTATTTGAGTAGCCGCATTGCCATCGCTAGCTATAAAAGCAACTTCGCCGTAGATATTAACTTTGTCACCGACACTTAAACCTTTCAAACCTCGTGCGGCGTCTGGCGGTAAGTCTACTGCAACTCTGTTAGGGGCAATTGTTTCTAAAATAGCCTGTAGACTTCCCTTGTTTGTAGCAACGTGTTCTTTTCTTAATACTTCATCTCTAAAAACTGTGGCCACTACCGTTTTCCCTACTACATCGTTAACATCGCTGATGGCGTTAGGAGGCATTACGGATTTGGCGACTAGTTTTGTAGTTACATCATTGGGAGACACAACTGTGCCTATCGGCAGTTTATCTCTTGTTACTACTACTTTTACCGTGGGATTGTTAATATTTAGAAAGTACCATACTGAAAAACCTGCACCTGCGGCTAAAACCAGTGCTATCAGTATGTGCAATATCTTTTTAATTTTTCTCATTCAAACATCATGCCTCCAATCTCTTTTTTACTGCTTTGTAAAAAACAAAACTCCCACTTTTGGGAGTTTAATTAAACCCATACAAATTCGTCATCAGAATTTTTCTTTAGTGCTTCTAGTATCGCATTTGCAGGATAGTTTCTTACTACCACTTTTGGCGTGAATTCTTCCGGTTTTGCCAATGGCTCACCCCTTAAATCAATACCGGGTACTATGTTTTGCTTTCCTTCCATGAGCTGGTTCAGCCATAGTAAAGTAGTTTTTCTTTCAGCCGGATCACTCCACGGAACAATGACAAGAACAACTGCATTGCCTTGAAAAGCGGCTTTCTGTGCTAATTCAAAGTCGTCTGCATAGTCTACAACCGTGTAAACTGCTGTCTTTCTGGCCTCTTTAATGAGCATTAACAAGTCGTCTGCCATTTTCATATGAAGTCTTTTTGCCGGATCTACCGCCCATATTTTTAAATTGTCCTTAATTAACGGTGCTTGCGATCCCGGCACTCGCCAGTCGCTCATTATTAGTTCTTCGTCAGAAATATCAAGCCACATGGAAACTGTACTGCAACCGGAAGCCCCGATTACTGCAACTTCATCCCCGTCTTTAGCAAACATGTTTACTGCTGCCGCAGCTAATCTACCTGCTAAAGCAGGCCGCCACGGCGTTACTATCGCTAAAAGCCCTCCCGGTACAATAGCGGTAGGGTTTTTTGCGTGGCTGGCGATTTGAGCAACTGGCAAATCCTTTTCTTCCTCTAATGAAAGCCCCTCGCTGTTTATTATTCTTGCCTTTAGTGATAGAGAAGGTTTTTTTTTCTGTTCTTTAAATATCTTTGTTAGATTTGATACGCTTGATTTTAAGTGATCCAGCTCTATTTTGTACTTTTTATCCTCTTTGTCGTCTATTTCTTCCTCGTTATCCGCTTTTGTGTCTGCTTCGTTTAGTTCTCTGATTATTGTCTGCATTAAATATACCAGTTCATCCCCGCTGATAGTTTCACCTTGGGGGCAGGAAAGAACATATCCGCCGGCGGATTTAACCGTATCTGCCATAACTGTACCCTGTTCATCTAACTCACCTGCAATAAAAAGCACAGCATGTACTTGATGGGTTGCCCACTTTGCTAATACATCTGCTTCCGGTAACCCACCCATAGGACTGGGTCGCATGATAATTACAATATCAGGATTGTAAAAACCAACAGCTTGTTTAAATTCATCAGGGGTAGTGGTTGATGCCGATATTTCCACTAGACCAGAAAAAGTATTTTTAAACCAATCGTTTAAATTTTGGTTTCCCAAACCTAAAACCACTGTTGGGGTTTCTTGTATGGGCAATACCTTGCTTGTAGTGGGGCTTTCCTTGAATTGTTCTTTTTGCTCAACCCTTGCTTCAGGGGGATTAAAAAACCTTCCCAAAAAACTTTCTTTTTTGGTCTCGTCATTAGCATTTTCTTTATCGTAATTAGTTTTTATGGTAGAAAACTGTGTGTCCTGTAGCAGTGAACCCGGCAACAAATACCGTCTAACATCTGAGATATTTTTTTTAGTATTAAACCATTTTTGCAGATCATCTCCATCAATAGTTTCAATAAAGTAAATATCAAAGATAGCTAGATTGATAACTGATTGCAGAAACTCAATGTCATTCTCTCTTTCTGGCGGTAAAAGTAGTATTAGTTGACTATCTGGACGTGATGTGCGTATTAGAGTTAGTTTTTCAACAAATAACTTGTCACGAGCCTGCTTACCAGTAGCAATATCAACTTTTACAACATCAACAGTACCGTCTATAAGTATTATGTCCGGTGTTTCTCCTTTACCTGAAGCAGCCCAAGTTGCTGCTGTATCCAAGGTGAAATCCTTGCCTGTAACTTGGGAAAAGCCGCTGACAAAACTTGCTAAATCTTCTAGTTGGTCATAGTCGAATACCAGATGCACTTTTTTCATGCAAATTCCTCCTGTGTTTTAACCCCTTACAAAAAATGACCTGTGCAACGCACAGGTCATTCAAATATTCCACCCAAAAATGAAGTTATAGTATCTCCGATATTTGGGGCAATATTCATTAATACAAAAGCAATCACCCCTCCAAACATTATAATCATTCCACTACCTCTTATTATATCACCCAACCTTTGCGAGAAGATGCTTATTAATATACCGCTAACCAAAAGAACTGCCCCACCAACAAATGAAATCATTAATAAAGGCATAGAAAACGCCTGTGCCATATCCAGCAAGTTATCTTTTACTGTCTCTGCTGCCCCCGTTAACTTTTCCAGCCCTTCACCTTCTGTTGCATATCCGGCAATAGGGGCAAACAGAATTAAGGCCAGAAACACAACAAAAGCAACAAGCTTTTTAGAAATAGTCCATCGGGTTTTCATGTTGAGTACCTCCCCCTGTGACCTTAATAATTTCAAAGTGCAGGTGTGGGCCGGTTGACATTCCTGTGCTACCCACCAAACCAAGGGTATCGCCACCGGATACTTCTTTACCCCTGTGGGCGGTTATAGCAGACATATGTGCGTATAGCGTCTTAATATTACCATGATCTACAATCACTGTTTTCCCATATCCACCCTTATTGCCAGCCCAGATAACAACACCATCAAAAGCACTATATATAGGGGTGCCCGATGGAGCACCAAGATCTATGCCGGAGTGAAACCGTTGATCCCCTAGTACCGGGTGTGTTCGCCAACCAAAAGGAGAGGTTATTCTAAAATATTCTACAGGTACAGGCAGGCAAACCGCTCCACGTTTTCCATGGTAGTATTGCTTAGTTAAGTCTGCTTGAAAACTCTCTACCCTTGCCCCGAAGATACCCGCATCTATTTTATATTCGTCGTCATACCACTCGGCTAACTCTAGAATCATTTCTAATTCCAGATCATCTTCAACACCGTAACTAGCTAGATGCTCCCTAAAGGCTTCAAAATAAGGCCCGTTTTTTTCTACTGTTTCTAATTTAGGCATAATACTCCAGACCTCATTATCTCTGTATGTAACATTCTCTGACCAGTGATATCTATAATTAGCTTCAAAGGTTTCAACTGTATCTAGCAGTTTAATGTTGCCTGTATAGGTAACTATCACGGTATAAGAATTACCATTGCTATCAGTGCGGGTTTCTTCACGTTTTTTTAGCACTCTAAAATCTTGCCATGCAAAAGTTGGTCTAAGTGTTTCGAAGTGTGTCTCGGGATCGGGTTTTCGCAACCAATTTTCATCCCGGTGGGTTATAGGATCACCAACTACACGGTCTATGCCAGCCATTACACTCCAAGGCAAACGATGCGGTTTTGCTTGTCCTTGCTGGTTTGGTATAGTACCGGAGTCTATTTCACTTCTAAAAACACTGTCTAGTCTTTCAATCAGTTCTTCTTTACTTTCGTGCCCCTCTTGCCAAGTGCGATTACTTAGTTCAATGTAATCGCCTGCCAGTGCCTGATCCATTTCCTCTGTCCATTCTTCGTCACCCTCCCCCAGGTTAAAGATAGAAACTACCTTTGCTTCACTGCCTGGGGTTTTGCTCTCCATCATGAATTTAGGAAACAAGAACAATATCGTAAAGACGATAAAAAACAGTAGCAGTTTCCCCGCCAAAGGTATTATTATAGGTAGAAGAACAGCTAGTAGCTTCTTAAAAATAAATGCCGCACCTTTAAGACCGGAGCGGGCAATACGCCCAACTCCGGCCTTGGTTACATCCTGTGCTGTTTTGTCATGGTGTTGGTCATTCATGCGCTTTATGACCTCCGATTTCATTCTCCAAGTGATGAGTTCCATTGATGACCGTTTAGACCACCGTTAGCTTGTATTCTTTTTGCTTGTGCTTCTCTAACCTGTTCTATCTTCCATTGGGTGCCTTCATTGCTTAGTGCATATTGGGCATCCATGACAGTTAGTTGTGCATCGGCTATTTGTCCGTTAATTTTATCTAAATTGGTCTGTGCATCTTGAACCGCAAGCGTTCGCTCCGGGGATTCGGGTTGTGCTTTGGCTAGTTGTAGCCCAAGCTGTGCCCTTTCCCTCATCGGTGTCAGTTTGCTGATAGTGTGTTCTGCTTTGGCCATATTTGTACGGGCATTTTGTTGAAAGCTATTTAACTGTTGACCCATCTCTTTAGAATCATCACTACCAAAACCAAAAGCGTGGGCAGTGTTGGCTGTAAGTGACGCAGCCTTACCAGCGATTGCCCCTATTCCACCCAATACTCCTGTACCACCTAACATGTTTTTACCGATATTAGAGGCACTTTCGCCGTCATACAATTGACCCTTATCGTATATCCCCAGATTTTGTTGGGCTGTTTCCATGAACCCTTGCCCAGTTGCTTTTGCATCTTGTTTTGTATCGCTTATGAAGTCTGACAACTGACCAACTTTACTGCCCATAGCACTACCCGCAGCACCACCGGCGATAATACCTATACCCGGGCTACCACTTGCCATACCTGCCATAGCACCACCAGCAAGACCGGCGGTTACTGCCGCAACTCCTTTGCCAAGACTTGCAGCGGCTCCCATGGCAGTGCTGGTTGTACCAGTAGCCACCCCTGCAGAAACCCCTGCTGTTGCCATTTCTGCACCGGGGGAAGTAACTTTACCGCCGCCACCCATAAAGCCTTTGCCCATTTTTGAAAGGGCCAAGACAGAGCCTAGACCTAGCATAGTGCCAGTAGCACCTAAGGCACCACCGCCCATAGTTTCAGCACCAATTACCCTGCGTACTAGGTTGGCAATGCTGTTTAGTCCGAGAAGAAATGCCATTAACAACCAAAAAGATGTGCCACTGGCTGTAAACAGGACAAATAATGCTAGGGCTGCCGCGTGGCCTGCCTGTAAAAACAGGTTAGCCATGAACTCTCTAAGCCACAGACCAAACACTCCTCGGGTTTGAGGAAACACACCAGCCACAGCAACCACTGGCATTATAAGCATTAATATTGCCAGCATTATTTTTCTTAGTGCGTACTGCCAAGTCATGATAGCTATAATTAAAACGGTGACAAAGGAGATTATTGCCATACCGAAACTTGCAGTATCCCATCTGCAAAGGGTTGCTATGAATCCGCTATCAGACACCCGATGTTCTATGGTTGAGTAGAATACCTCTACCACAAAGTGGTTCACGGCAAACAAAAACTGCCACAGGTATTCGCCGAAAGATATTAGCATAACGGCAACTACAAAACCTGACAAATAATCTTTAGCGGAAAGCCTTCTTTGGGAATCAGATAGTCCGGCCAGCATGAATAACCCCACAGCAGCTAACGCGATCATTAACGGATATGGAATAATATTTTTAAATGTAGTGTAAATATAGCCTATTGCTAACCATTCACCTTCTTCAAAGGTATACAGGTGCAAGTCATCCCTTGGAGCCATGTTGTTATCCATATCACGGTTAAAGACGATTTCAAAGGGATCATCAATACCGATTACCTTATCTACAAACCGAGGTATTATCATAACAATTTCAGCTAAGAACCGTTCTATAAAGCTTGCGTTATTTTCAGCTTCAAGAACGGATTGGTCACCAGTGAAGATATCGTCGAACATACCTCCGTTACCAATATTGTCAAAAAAACCACCATCATTACCGCCTCCGCTTTCTGGAGGGGTATAACCACCCACAGTAACACCCCTATGATCGTCACCTGCACCACGTATCCTGTATGTGATACTATCTGCATACTGTGGGGCTATTAACGAATCATTAAATCGCCCGTCTGACATGGGTACTGTACCGACTACACCCCAAGCATCTCTAGAACTTATGCGCCACTGTATTTCTGCTGTTTCTAAAGGTTGACACTCCCCATGACTAAAGTCAGGGGATTCTCTGGTGGTAGTCGGAAGTCCATTTCTGGTATCCGTAGTTCCCCAGAGATTAGGATGTGCCATCACCCCTCCCTAGGCAGGTCATATAGACCCTAGGGCTGGTAGACTATCGCTTTATGCTACACCATCTACCACAGGTGCTTTCATTATATTCATAGCACCTAATCTATCTCTATGTGTACTAAATTCACATATCTTACATACATATTTTCTATCTCTTGCTTTATTCAACTCTCCACAGTATGGACATTTTTGACTTGTATATTCTGGATTTACATATTCAACTTTAATACCTTCTAAATTAGCTTTATATTCTATAAACTTAGCAAGACGATAGAAAGACCATGTATGCAAATTCTTTTCGTTTTTACGGCTTGTTCTTGCCGTGTTTCTAATATTCGTTAAATTTTCTAAACGAATATTAGAAACATTATTTTCTATTGCAAAATTAACTATCTGTCTACTTATTTTATGGTCTTGGTCTTTCATCCATCGTTGCTCTTTGTCAGCAATTTGCTTAATCTTTTTTAGTTTTTTTGCTTTACCTAACTTTTGACGCAATGTTTTATATTTTCGTCTAATATATTTATTTTGTCTACCATTACCAAAGAACTTGGTTTTGCCATTACTTGTTACCGCTACTGCTGGTACTTTTAAACCTAAGTCTATACCCATTATATTTTCATTATTATTTTGTTTTTCAATTACTTCAACAGCTATTTGTGCAATCCATTTGCCTGATTTTTTACTTATTCTTAATGAGCCTAATTTGTTATTTAGTTGTTGTTTTTGGTAGTCTGATAATAACATCTTTACTTTAATTCTTTGTGATTTTCCATCAATTAACACAGGAAAACTTAAACAGTCATTTATTTTATAATTTTGATTGTTCCATATACATACTGGTTTCTTTAAAATTGGCAGGTTATTAGTTTTCTTATATTTTCTGTAAACACTTTTAGCATCTTGTATAGCTTGATTTTTTACTGCACTTGGTAGATTTGCTTTAATATCTTTTGAGGTTAGTTTTATATGTCTATTATTAATCATACTTTGAACAATATTATTAACTGTAGATATATATTCATTTAAAGTTTCTTTTAAATATTGTTCTTGTTCTTTAGTCGGAAGTATTTTAAATTTAACTGTTAATTTCATAATTCACCACCTTTCTATACATTCTTTTGATTTTCTATATATTTTTGTATTGCTTCTTCGCTTACGTATCCGACAGTACAACAAAAATAACTTCGTGTCCAAAGTGAAGGTATTCTACTCCTTAATTCAGGGTATTTGTTTCTTAAAATTCTACTACTTGTTCCTTTAAAATATCGTATTAAACTATGCAAAGGTTGTCTTGGGTCAAAACTTATAAACATATGAACATGGTCTGGCATTATTTCTAATGCTTTTATTTCAACATCTTTTTCTTTAGCTATATCATAAAATATTTGTCTTAAATCTTTCTCTATATCTCCAACTAATACCTTGCGTCTGTATTTAGGACAAAATACTATATGATATTGATTAAGATATACAATTCCTTTTTTATGCGTGTATTTATTATTCATTAGATATACACCACCTATCTAATTATAATATATCATAATATTAGATAGGTGTCAAATATCTATTTTATTTTGGGTCAAGATAAGCCTTCATCCCAACGACTGAAGTCGTGGGCTTTCGGCTAAGTTTAATGTAAATGCAGGTCACTTAATATCCAAAACCGGCCTTTTAAAATATCCTTATACACAAAAAAGAGGATAGACTTTTAGGAAAGTCTATCCTCTCTTGCTTCTTAATAGCTCTTGGTTCTTATAATCGTTCTTTCATAGATGTGTCCTTTGATGTTGAATTCAAGTATTGCTTCTTTTTCTGTGTTATCTTTTCTTCCGATTATTCTAACTTGGTAAGTACCGTCGTCAGGGAACAAGCCGTTTTGCATTGTTACACCGTATTCATTCTTGAGAATTTCTTTGTCCGGTATTAAGAAATCACAATAGTATCTTTGTTTTTCCGGATCGTATGTCATTTGTATTGTTTGCGTAGTGTAACCGCTAGGTAGTTTGTTCAGCGGTATTTCTGCTCTCATACTGCTAATATCAACCTTTTCGTTGGGGTTAGAAGGCCTGACAGCTTCACCGTAAATTCTTATCTTACGGCGGCGTTCTGCCGGAATAGGTTCAATGTAGCCTTGAACCATGAAGCCTTCCTTAACTATAACGTTTACAATGTAAGAAGGTTCGCTTGGTTTGGTTGGCGTACCGGATGACCATAACGGCGTTAACTGCGGAATAACCGGTTGATCTAGTACTGCCAAACCAATCTGCCAGTTACCAGGGCCTAGGTTTTCAAAAGTTGTTGGCGGGTTGGTGTACTGTGTCCAAGTACTGTCTGACGCTTTCTTCAAGTACCACTGATAGGCTACAATCGGATCGCCGTCCGGATCGTATGAGTTAGACGTATCGTATTTCAATGGTACATAGTCATAGAAGGTCAATGGGTTGGTAGCAAGTCGATCCGCAGGGTTCTGTGTATCAACGGTAAACCTTGCAACCGGCGGGCGGTTTTCAGGTATTACCTTCACAGTTTGATAAAACGGTTCTGAATCCACTTTGCCGTCGTTTACTACCAACTCAATGGTATAATCCCCTTCTGTTGGGAAGCTTGTCGGCGGACTTGAAGTAACACCTGTCCAGCTACCATCGGGTTTTTGGTAACGCCATTTTGAAGTCAGTTTATCGCCATTCGGATCGTATGATGTGTTGATTACTACGAAAGTTTGGTTTACTACCACTGGGTTTGGCGATACTGAAAACTGTGCTACAGGAGGCAGGTTATCCGGCCTCGTTGTTACCAGCATGACAGAAGGGAAAGACCATTCTCCTTCAATATCCTTAACTTCCAGCCTTATTAAATAGTCTGTGTTGTTTTTTACGTTGGCGTTAAAGTCGTTTACCATTGCTTCCTTTGTGCTGAAAGTATGCCATGTAGGGCTTGTAGCTTCACGCCACGACCATTTTTGTTCAACTATCCCTTTCCCCGGCTCTGTTTCGTGATCGTAGTCGTACATAGATACACTGCTGTCAGGTATTGTTAGTGTCCAACCGGCAAAAGCACTGCTTATGCATAGAAAAGTGAATAAAAATGTAAATAATATTAATTTAAAATACCGCAATATGGCACCCCCTTTCTTTTTGTTCTTCTAAAAAAACAACCCCTTTGAATCAAGTTCAAAGGGGTTGTTCGTGATATTATTTATCCACTAACTGATAACCAAAGCTGGCAACTGGCCGTCTGTGGACGTAAATGTCCAGTCTATCACTCGGCATGTATGACCATTGGCGATAGTTAGCAAACCTATCATCTTTTTTAGGTTCGTCCTGGGCTTGGAAGTTAACAGTAAACTTCCCAACCTTGTCGAACCGGTAAATAGGATTGCTTCGCCACTGTTCATGATACGGCACTCTTCCAAGGCTGTTGTCGTAGTATTCATGATCATGGCTGTACTGCCACCTGCGGGCTACTTCCGGATCATCTTCATAGTCTAAATAGTATGTCTTGTAATACACTTCTTCATTGAGCAGTATGACGTTTGTTGGCCCGCCACTGCCGGGGCGGTCATGGCTCTTGAATCAAACTGTACCGTCCAGTTAGTCTGATGAGTATTTCTGTCTATCGCAAGAATTTTTCCTCTCTGCCCAGGTTGGCCTACTGCTGGGAAATAGACGGTGTTCCCTGTAAGGGCAGGAGAACGGTT
>NZ_JONT01000022.1 GCF_000711975.1 Desulfofalx alkaliphila DSM 12257
ATTTATTGATTCTGGACGAGCTGGGGTACATCCCACTCCATAAAGCCGGGGCGGAATTGCTTTTTCAAGTAATTTCATTATGCTACGAAGGCAAAAGTATAATTATCACAACCAATTTATCATTTTCTCAATGGAACCATGTTTTTGTAGACCAGATACTAACCGAAGCTGTAATTGACCGATTAATTCATCATTCACAGTTGCTGATATTTAACGGGGAGAGTTTTAGATACAAAGAATCATTACTGAAAAACTAGAATTTTGGGATGTTGGCAAGTAAATGCATTTTTAACTGCCATTACATACATTTCCTACTTGCCAAATACAGCTTTTCCTAAAATTTTGTCTTCACTATATTTTATTTGCCTTTTGAAAGTTCCATTATCAGATATTATTGTTATATCATCAAACTTGTCATTCTTACTTTCCTTTTTATCAATCTTAAATTTTGCATTATTAGTTGTTAATAATTGTTCTACAATAAATAATGCAGACAATAGATCTTGATATTCATATCCTTTATGAGCGTGTTCCAGGCTCATAATGATCCCCTCCAGATTAGTTCCCTTATAATACTCAACTTTTACTATTTAAATGTCGTTCATCAGAGAAATTACTGTTTTACATCCTAAATACTTAAGTAAATATCTCATTATTTTTTATCGCAAACAATTCAACATAATTTAATTATACAACAAATGGAAGAATTTTGTCATTTTCACATAGAATATAAAATAAAGACTATGACCGATTGTCATAGTCCGAATATTAGCACATTATAATTGGTTAATTTTATTTCTCATTGATTCTCTACTCGGATTTAAATAAAGAAGTGTAGTATGAACATTACCATGGCCTACTTTTTTAGTTTTTCCTTTAGATCCAAAATATACTGGTTCGAATAACTTTGATACTTCTCCCTATTTAGGTGATAGAATAAATTGGGAATGGGAGAAAAGTTTTTTCTTCTTTCATAAATACAATGTTGAATCTCTTTGGCTTTATTTAAAATGTCTTCTTTGGTGAATTCCTCAATGTTTTCATAAATTTGATATAGGCTATCGTTAATATCTTTACTACTTTTAATGTTTTTATAGTTCTTATATATATAAGAAAGTCTATCTACTACAATTGTTAATATGGGGTATAGTTTTATTATTAAATTTTCTACACTATTATTCCAAAAAATAACAACATATACTGATAGCAAAATTACAAGCAATAATATATTTAGTTTTTGATACTTCATTCTTAGTTGAGTTTCCCAATCACTATTTTCTATTTGACAAAGTATAATTGCTTTTTCAATAGAAACTCCTGATACATCTGAATACCAATCCTTAACCCCTTTTTGCTGCCCATTACGACTTGTTTGTTCAATAAACTCTTTTGGAAACTTTGTTTTTAATTCCAATGCTATTTTATGCAGGCTCGTCACTTTCAGAAAAGGAGCGTATGTATCGAACCCATATAATTTTCTGTCTATAAGTTCCTGCATTGTAGCAGCAGTATTTATTCTTTCACCTTCTCTAATATATAATATACAAAAAGTTACCCCCCAAATAACATATATCGCTTTAAAATAATTATTGCTCTGAATCGTATTGATTAATCCTAAAACATAAAAAATAAGATTAACAAATAACATTATATGAAGTGCTCTTTTACTCAATGAGTACAATTTCCTCTGGGCAAACAAATATAAAAGAATTTCTTCGGTGTTTTGCTTTATATTAATATCATTACTACTATCCATATCCATCTAATCCTCGCTATATTCTGGAAATTCGCTTCCGAATATTTCAGCCCATTTTTTAATGGCTTTCTCATGATCTTTATCATCTATTTCTGCAGAAATCGCTTCTTTTGCTTTTTCATAATCACTTTCTGCTTTGTTTGAAATTTTCAGTTTTTCATCATATGTAAGTGTGTTTAAATCTCCTTGAATTTCTTTTGGATCATTAATGGAATACCAAATGTTATCTTTGATATAATATAAAACATCTCTAAATCTTAAATCAATATAATCACTTACACTATCTACGCTATCAAAATATTGTAGTAATAAACATTCTAATGCATAAGATGGCATCAATGGCATTGTAGGTCTTCTATTCCAATACTTTACCAATCTTATAGTCTCTAACATTAATCCATTATGTTTTTGGTTCAAAGTAGTTACTTTATCCCTATCTTTGCGTGGATCTGTTTTTTGCCAATTTCCCTTTCCATCTGGTATTAAATAATAATCTCGGCCATCAGATTCTTTAGTTGTTCGAAAACATGGTACAATATCAAA
The DNA here is from genome assembly GCF_000711975.1 of Desulfofalx alkaliphila DSM 12257. NCBI lineage: Bacteria > Bacillati > Bacillota > Clostridia > Eubacteriales > Peptococcaceae > Desulfofalx > Desulfofalx alkaliphila. The sequence continues at coordinate 2,300 of NZ_JONT01000022.1, forward strand.
ATTCCATTCATAAGATTTTAGTTGAAGGGTGGCTGCCGCACCATTCTTATGGGTCTCCGCTTTCTTATAATCGTTTAAATTTTTAAGTTCTTTTATAAATTTGTTAATAACTTTTGTTGAATTGAGTATGTTAGTATTGTCATTGCAACAACTCTTTTGTGGAGAATTATCATCATTTACATAAATTTTAACCTCATAGCCTGAATCATAATAAGTGCTACCGTCACCGTTAATCCCAATCATTATATCAATATCATCTAAGGGTCTTATTTTTGTTTTTCTTGCAAATGAGCCAAATGCAATATCAATGTCATGATATAAATTGAAAAAATCTTCATTAGAACCCAAACTATGTATATTATCTATAAGATTGTCCCTGCTTTTTCTTGCAGTTTTTGTTTTGTCCGGATCCAAGTTGACCTTATCTCGCATAAACTCTTTAAATGCATTATTTACAGTTGTCGCCATATTTTCACCCCTTAAAATTCATATAATCCCATAACGTTCCATTAATTCTTTAACAATATTATACACTATTCCAATTTAAAGTTCATAATTTATAAGATTTTTTACTATATTATGTATAATGTAGGTACAAAGTATCGTTATTGGAATCTGATCAAAAAAGGCTATGAACCTTTTCATAGCCTTTAATTACAGGTTATTTATTTTTCCCCTAATTGCCTCTCTACTCGGATTCAAATATATAAGCGTAGTGTGAATATTGCTATGGCCTGCCAAATAGGCAACCTCATGAACTGATAGCCCGCCCTCCAAAGCAATCGTGCAAAAATAATGTCGCAATGCATGAGGCGTGATCTTATCACTATATTTATTAAAAATCTTATTAACTGTTGACCTATGAATTATCTTTCCATTACTATTTGCAAATAAATACGGACTTTCACTTTCTCTCACTCTTAAGAACTCACTTATACTATTAATAATCTTATCATTTAAATAAACAACTCTATCTTTATCTCCCTTACCCCTAACCTTTAACTCTCCAACTGTTAAATTGAAGTCTGTTAACTGAATATTAAGTGCTTCACTAATTCTTAAACCTGCATATGCTAATAATGTGGCCAAACAATAAATATCTCGATGCCCATTCTCTAATAGTTGTTGTCTAAAAGCATCTACTTCCTGTTTAGTTATATCCGAAGGGTTTGCATATGTCTGCTGTACATTAATATTATCTTTCTTTGAAACTACTTGGTCTTGCTGTATTCCTTTCTCAATCAAAAATTCATTATACTTTATCAATGCACTAATCTTGCAATTTATTGTTCTACCAGTATCTTTCTTAATATTACGAAGATAACTGATATAATCTAAGATGTTTTCCCGGTATAGCACCGAACATTCTCTGCCAAAGGATACCAAATACCATTGGTGGTAACCTTTTATATGCAAATAATAACTATTGATAGTATTCTCGCTTTTTCCTTGCGATGTTAAGTACTCTCTAAATTCTTCTAACAAAATTTCACCTCCATAAATTATGTTGCCAATCAAGTTTCTAAATTCCCGTAAATTATGTTGAATTCATATATTGATGTTACCGCTTTTTGCAACTAAGGTCAGGACCTTCTGCAGCATAATTTATATTATGTTGAAAAAATTTTTAGCCCAATCTCTTTGTAAACTAAGTATTACAAATATAAATTGGGGTAATCTACAAAAGCAGTTGCAATTTAAAAAGGAGTCTAGGCTTATCACCCGACCCCCTACATAACCCTTTATAACCTTTTCATTACCCTTAAGTAGTTTCTGCTTCATCAATTTCTTCTAACTCGCATAATTTCTCATACAGAGTTTTTAGTTCAGCAAATTTTTGCTTTTCCAATAGTTCCAGATTGCCTGACTCTAAAACTTCCTGTAATGCCTCTTCTTTACTTACTATATAAGCATAGTCCTTTGATCCTTGAAATTGAGAACCTATAATAATAACAAACCTGCCGTCTTTTAACTTGGTAATGCCTTTATGCATTCCTAATCCTCCATTACCCCAGTTACGTCCATTCCAGTAATCTAATTTTTCATTATATTTTACTCTGGCAACAATCTTATTACAAAATTCACTTTCATAAACATTAACCCTACTCATAAAAACATCTCTCCTTTCTAAATAAACAAAAAAACTAACACGGCAAGACCCTCTTATCTGGGCAAATTTGCTATGTTAGTTTACTTTGATTTAATATTATTTTATTATCACTTATAATGATATTTCAAACTACTCATGCTGTCAAATTTTTGGGCAGCAATATTTTGAACAATTTTCCTAAATCCCCTTATCTCCTCTACTTATCAGATAATCTATTACTTCCTTGTAATCCTCATCATATTCACTTTTTTCATGGTCATGGCCATATGCTTTTCTAATCTCCAATAAAACATTATAAATTTCATTTTCTTCATATGATTCCTTTACTTCAACAAATTTGAAAAGCCTATGTTCATCAAGATTATCCCTGTGTTTATAGGCTAAATAATAATAATTTTTTGTTGGTATTAATGATATAAAATGGCCATTAAATCCAAAACCATGAACGCATTTGTAAGTATCTAATAGTGACTCGGATAGTTCTAAAGCATCTAAATTCTTAATTTCACGCATTACATCCCCTCCTATTCTCTGTTTTTTAAAGCGTGTACAGTGTACCATCACTTTCACATAACTTCTAGACTTGATATCTATTTATTACATGAAACTAAAATATTTTGATCCTTTTATTTTACATCTGCAACAAAAATAAAAAGCCAGGGGAGCAAAATTACTTTTGTCTACACCCTGTACTTGATTTTTATTAAAACTTTCAATGCTTAACTTTTTTAGTAAACTCTTATATTCTCTCCTGTTATCAAATATTCCGGTATTTTAATATCTTTATTTCCAGGATAATTGGCAAAAAATAACCTTATGCTTCTAATGGCACTATATGTTTCTAAAATCACTTCATTTTGTCTCTTAATTAATGATTTATCATATTTGTTCGAATATATTTCATGGGCTGGCACTTGTCTTATCTTTCGAATTGCTTTTAACGGATTTATGATAAGTTCATCTAAGTTTTCATTAGTTATTATATTCTTTTTTAGCCATTCCTCCAACATTACTAGACTCCCCTTGGGATTTCCATCTCCATTTTTCCTATCAACTGGTCTTATGTATCTAGCAGCAGTTGTAAATGTTTTATGATTGATATTATGGATAATCATTTTTTCAAGGCACAATATAAATGCATAATAGTTTTTTAGTGTCGGAAGGAAAATCATTCTATAATCTTCTGGCTTTTCGGCAGTATGCGGTTCAAATGTTTTCCTGAATAAATTCGGAATCCCCATATTGTTACACATAGAATTTATAACTTTCATTTCGTCTAATAGTGCATCATAAATAGAAATTTCATCAATCCATTTTCCTAATATTAAATTGTCATAGAAGCCACTGTTTATAAAGTAATCTTCTTGTTTTTCCAAGTAATTTATTTTCCATTTTAATTGAGCATTCAACGAAAGTTCCGCTAAATCTCTCAAAAAAACACCTACAACTCTTTCATGGTTTCCTTTCTTTTTGTGATAACCTATGCCAAAATCTTTGATATATTCACCTTCTAGATCTTCATTAACAAAATCGTCTGAAGTTACTATGCTTCCTCTATAATCAGAAGAAAAAACAATATATTTAGGATTTTGAAAATATGATTCCAATATTTCTATATCGAAAAATAGTATATCCAGTTGTTCTTTACCCTCCATAAGCATTTTGGTGAAAGGCTTTTCAGTAAAAAGATTCATTGATTTTAGATGTTTTTCTGTTGGATACAAAACAACTGAACCAGCCCTGTCTTTAACTGCCCTTTTCTGTTCTTCCTTATCAATATCTAGTTTTAAGGCTTTAATATGTGGGTTAAGCACAAAATTGGATGATAATACTTCTATTTTCCCCTCATCTATTAATTCACAAATAAGATCTTCTTGGTCATTATCTAATTGTCCCAAGGGTAAGCCGTTAAAATCCCTTGACTGTAAATAATAGTTAGTTATTTCTGTGAGTATTTTTTCTTTCAAATTATCCCCCCTTAACAAAAATAGTTAAGTATTCAAGTACTGGTCATATACCTTCAATCTATTTTGAATTAGCATATCTCCCGGATCCATTCTTAGAGCATACTTAAAATATGCCCTAGCCTTACTGAACTCTTTCTTAATATCATAGGCATGCCCTAATTTCTTAACGATGTATAGTAGTCCCGGTGTTTCTTCATTAATTTCTTCTAGCAATTTAATTGCTTCATCAGGCTTGTTAATCAAACCATAAGTTATTGCCAATCTATACTTATAATTAATATTTTCAGGATTCTTCTTTGATAAGTACTCATACAACATCATGGCTTCATCATATTTTTTAAGTTCTATATAAATCTTTGCTTTTAAGGAAAATATATTATCTTTAAAGGCCTCTCTACGAATGGCTTCTACCTTATCTATCTCAATTTTCTCGATTTGACTTAGGCTATCAAAATATCTTTGTAAATTATAATACACATAAGCCATGTGATAGATAATATCAGGAGTGTTATTGCCGTTCTCTTTCTGATAACGAAGAAACACTTCTGCTTCTTGAAACCGGTTATTATTATATAGATTAATGACATTTTGCATCCAATCATCGTAGGCTATTTTCTCTACTATGCTTAAAGACATCAAAGGTGCTTGCTGTTCAGTACCTAATACCTTTTTAGTAATATCTTCTTTCAATTCTTCAATACTTTGATACCTATCCTCTGGATTTCTTTGTAATGCCCTTAAAATAATCTCTTCGATGCTTATAGGTATATTGTCGTTAATTTCCCTCGGTTTTGGAAAAGGAACATTATTAATTACCTGAATAGGAGTTTCATGAGGTGTTCTTCCAGTTAACAACTGATAAAGCAGAACTCCCAAAGAATAGATGTCTGAAATAAGATACCTTTTGTTAGAGCCTGCTATTTCTGGAGCCATATAAGCCCACGTTCCTCCAGCGTCTACAGTCCTCACAAAAACATTCTCGATAAATTTACTTGTTCCAAAATCCGTCAATTTTACTTCTCTATCATTAAAGAGGATATTATGGGGTTTTATATCACCATGGCAAATATTTTTATTATGTAAAAACTTCACACCTTCTAATATTTTTAAAAAAATCAAGACTACTTCTTTAATTGTTTTTGGATTTTTGAACCCTTCGTCAGTTAATTCTTCTGCCAAGGTTTTTCCTTCAAAAAACTCCATTTCAATAACAAAAACCCCATCTAATCTGCCCATCCAATTTACTTTAATAACGTTTGGATGAGAATCACCAATTAGTTTTATACCTTCTGATAATGCATTATCTCCACGTTCTTGATCTTTAGGTATTTTTAAAGCAACTAACTCCTCTGTTTCTAAATTAATAGCAGACCAAACATATCCAAAGGTTCCTTCATTTATATATTCTTTTAAAATATACTTGTCGCCTAAAACTAAATCCCTTTTAGGATAAAAATCAGAAGCCCTTCTTGCCATTTCATCACCTCACTTTTATCCATTGGTTAAACGTTAGGTTGTCTTTATCTCCAGACGCCACACAATGGTAAACTAAATAAGATGTTTTTCTACCATCAATACCGGGAACCCTTGTCCCATTACCCATAGTAAATCCTTCATCAAAAATTCGTATATAGTTGGATATATCCCCTGGAGTAACCTTAGGGTAAGTCCAATAAACAAATAGTATTAATGGTATATTTCCTCCTAACTGATGGTATGCAATAAGGAGGTTTTGTATTTTTTCTTCCAGTTTTCGATTCTTTAATCGACTATTATCATATCTTTCAAATTCACAGAGTAGCAAAGGTTGATTATCCTTTGTTGAATACCAAATAGAATCTGGTCTTACGGCTGGCTTTTTGTCAATATGATATTCCCCAGATTCTTCTGCAACCTTCTCTGCCATAAATGTTTGCTTTTCATAAGGATAAACAGGACATTCTGAAATAGCAGTAGTGTCACTAATAGTCCTACCAATAGCAGTTAAATAATTTAGTCCCATTGTATGTACAGTTTCAGAATAATCCCTAACCCCAAAATCTGTCATCATAGGGAAAAATCTTTTCCTAATTTCCCCTGTTTTCATTTCTTCTCTGATGGCTTGTATCAGTCTCTCTCTAACCATTAAAAACTCCCCATTCGTTAGTCACCTCTGGAGACTCTCCTCCGTGTATCAATGCTTTTGTTCCTACCTTAACCAATAAAGGTGCGGGAATTGAGCGACCATTTATTAAGGCTTCTCCTGTACTCAAGGAAGGGAGTTCATCTATATCGGCTTTTGAAAACATATCGCTTGTCTTAGCCATAAATCTTTGGTCATCGGGATTTTTCAAACGCATCGTAATTATAGTATTACATTGGGATGTAACGTCTGGGTCTAATTTAGAAGGTCTTTGAGAAATTATAGAGAAGCCAACTCCAAATTTTCTACCTTCACTGGCTATTTTCTTGATAATCTTCTTGGATATAGAAGGGATTCCTGCAGGTGCAAAATTATGTCCTTCTTCATAGACAAGAAAACATGGTCTTGTTTGCCTTCTTTTATCACCTGCTGCTCTCATTATTTCGCTTGAAATAAGAGCAGTTATGATTTGCTTTGCATCGTCAGATAAACCTTGTAGATCAATAATAACCAATCTTCCTATGTTGTCTCCTTTTTCACCAACCATATCATAGATGTCACTTGGTTCTCCAATTGCCCTTGTATAAAAACTTTTTGCTTCGTTGATCACACGGTTTAGTTTAGTTGCCGCAACTGCTGCACTTCTTCCATTCAATGCTCTGGCTTCCGCAGGGCTTAATTCTTCCCATTCCCTAAGTTCCTCTAAATCTCCAGATAAAATCTCCCTTAGATCTTGTATATCTCTTGGTGGATTACTGTATTTTGCTTGCCAATAGCGAATCGCTACATCTAATACCCTTTCTTGCGGCTCTGTTAACCCAGGCAGTATTGAGGATAAATCGTCCATATCTAAACGGTCGAACTGCAATGCAAGGTGTTTATTTTTATTCATATACTTATAATCAAAGGCATCGATCTGTGGAGTATAAACTTTTATACCCCCACCAGCATTTAGGAGTTTTCTCATCATCTCCTGAATTTTTATGATACTTTCTCTATCTCTTGCATCCTCTATACTGTCAATATCCTCATTAAATTGTAATTCTCCTTTTGCAAATGCTTTACCATATTCTCCGTGAACATCAAATACCACCACTGTTCCATTCATTAGTGCGACTAATCTTTCAATAATTCTTCCCACAGTATAAGACTTTCCTGAACCGGTCATGGCCAATACAGCCAAATGCTCTGTAACAAGTTTATTAACATCTAAGTAAACAGGGACAATATTTTCTCCTTTGTCATAACCTATCAGATTTCCAATATGAATACTTGTATTTTCATCAAATTTATAAAATCCTGATAAGAATTCATAGTCTACACCATAAACCTTTTCACCGGGGTTTAAAGGTCTTCGTGGAATCTTAATTTGCCCTGAACTATCCCTATATCCTACCAATTCGATAGTTCCGAATAAAGTTTCCCCTGTAACTTGGGCACCGGGTAATATTTCTAACTCTGATAGTCCTTCCCCCATATTGGAATTATAAAGTATGTTGCTTCTTGAAATAGATATAATTCTTCCAAGGACATAAGTCTCTGGTTCATCCATGGATTCCTTATGTTTAATTTTAACAAACTCTCCCCTTTTGGCAGAGAAACTGTCTTCTAATGCAATCTTAATGTCATTTGGATTCCCTGTATTTCCAATTAGTTTTCCTATATACTTATCCATCTATTGCCCCCCTAAAATAAACTTAATTGTTCTCCAACCTGAATTTCCATCTTATTATCCTTCTTATTTCTGAGATCTTCTACCAATAATTCTTTTTCATAAAAATACCTAAATAATTTTTCGTATGTTTTTTCTCCTATTCCCTTTACCTTACTTAATTCCCAAAATCTTTTAATCGGCATATTAGATTTGACAATATTCGCTTGTCTTTTTGTAATGCCAATCTGATTAACTAACATTTTATCTGTAAATTCATTGAGTGAATTAACCATTTTTGCCTCTATGCCTTCTGCTTCTTCCTTTTCGTCCAAGCATATATATACATCTATGTCTGCTCTTTTCAAATATTTTTCCATTACAGTTTTGACATCATTCCAATCCAATCCACCATTATTAGTGCCTAATTTGGGAAAGGCTATAGAATCGATGTTTACTTTCTTATAATTTTCAATAAAATATTTTAGTCCCTCTTCTATATAACTCATTTTAGAAGGATTTCTCCAATGATTTTTTGTAGGAAAATTCATAATCCATAAGTCTTCAGAATATCTGAATAATCTTGGTCTCCCTATTCTTATTTCTTTTTGCTCGCATTTTCTTACATAATCCTCGAACATTTCAGGATATCTCAATTTAAATTCTAATGCTATACCTGCCCCCATAATTCCAAAGCAATTTACTGTATTAACTAACGTCTTAGCAGGTGTATTAAAAACTGTACCATCATAGTAATATATCATACTAAAAAACTCCTTACTGTATTTGTTCTTCTATGCTTAATATACCATAAAACCAAAACATAAACTTAAATGGAGTATTTGGTATATTATCTATTTTAAGGTTAAATTCGGTATTAAATGTTAGTGGATAATCAATGTGCACCCTAGATAGTTGCTCATTATTCATATTAAACAATTTGTATTCATGTTTAGCATGGTTATCAACTGGTAGATTAGTAATGAACGTTAATAATAAACTCCTTTTATTAATTGAATTATCTATTTCTATTCTATAATCCTTTATAAAATTTCTCTCATTATTAAACATATTTCTATCTACAACATATAAGTCATTTTTTCCAAAGAGATTACAGGCCCTTTTATAATCAGTATCACATCTAAATATTATTTTTCTCAAATACTCTAATGATATGGGTTGTGTTGATAATAATTCTGCTTGACGTTTTCGCTTAAATTCCCATTTATATGATCCCTCATCTAAATAGATTGGCCCTCTATGAAATATTGTGTCCCAATCCATAATATCGTTAAAAAACTCATAATTTTTACCATAGGTTGTATACTGTGACCCTGCATTGCCATCAGCAAATACTGTATAGTCTAAATAAAGGATTTCTTCATCAAACAATAAATACACAGGTATTGGAATATGAGGATGAGAACCATCTACCTTAATACCTTCATTTCTATATAGTGTCATGGTTTTTTCCTTATAATAGAATCTAACACAATTTTGCACGTCTAGTTTAGTATGTCGAATTACTTCTTGGTCGGCAACATCATAAAATTCAATATTATGATTATGACAAAATCTTCTACTATAAATATATCCTGAATTAATTATCGATCCTAAATTTGAAAAGTCAGTAAAATGTAATGGACCCTTAAAATCATAAACTTTTTTCAATCGTTCAACCGTTCTTCTAATCTGCTTATGATCTGTTTTCATATATAATATCCCCCTGTTTTACTAACTCAAAACATTCACTTATTGATCAAATACATCTAAGTCTTCTTTCCATATAGCCTCTAAACTCTCATTTTTAAGCATTTCTTTAGCATGAGATTTATAAAATTCCAAAACTCCAGGTCTTGCTTCAATGGGTTTAAGGGCATATTTGGCATACCAAAGAGGTATCGGTAGGGCATTGGCTTGGTCAAAAGTAATTAGAGTCATAATCTCTGCACAAATCTTGTCTAACATCTCTGAATCCCAGTCATCTACCTTCCCGAGCACTTCAATCAGCATAGGTGGGGTATTATTTCCTGCTTTAATATGCATAGTCATCAGTCCTAATTCTCTAACAGAAATAGGTTCCATACGATTATCTTTCGTTATCGCATCAAATTGAAAGGCCGCAGTTCTAGACCGCTTAACCAAAATACCCTTTAGCAATCTTTTGATTCCAACCATTTGCATCTTTGACATGTATTGATCCAGTTCCGAAGTAATGCTTTCGCCTATAGCGTCTGGAACATACTTTAGATTCTCTTTTGTCAAAGCAAAGAAAATAGCACCAAACCTCTTACCCCCAATGGATGCAATTTTTACTCCGTTCTTATTAAAGGGATAAATTTTCTCTTTATATTCACTCCAAAACTTGGCTATAGTTTCTTTACACAAGTCGTAATACTTCATAATGTCAACACGTTCAGACAACGGAGTGTCGGCTCTCTCTAATAATAATGGAACATCCATAATAATTAACTCTGGTAAATCTACCTCTTCCATTGTATCCATTAATAATTTATAAGCATTTATCATATCGATAAATTTAAGTTTTTTCTGCCAATCTAAATCATCTAATTCATCCACATCTACAACACTTTCTTGCTTCGTTTGATAAATCGATCCTTCTTGAATGGAAATATCTTGTCTTACTGCACCAGAAATATATAATATTCCTCCAAAAGCATTTATGGTCCTATGACTCGTGGCAATTCCTGAACATTTAATAGTTATCGGCTGAATCAAATCAAGGGTTCTAATCACTCCCTGTTCTTTAAGCAAAGGGGCTATCTTATCAATAAACCTCATTTTGCTAGATAGTTTAGATACCGTTGCTGGTAAGCCTAATTGGACATTAGCCACTATACTTTGAGAAACAGGAACTCCTTTATCAAAACTACCATTCATTAGTACTTTCCCTCCTTTCTAATACTTTGATGAAGGATTTTAACCGCTTTTCTTTTATGAATAGTTTTCCTTTAGCACTTACACCTCTGCTGTCAATTAATCCTTGCTGTGTTAAAACTTCTTCTAGGGATTTGATGCTTTCCCAGTTTATATTTTTATTAAAATATTGGCTAAATGCTTCCTGTATATCATTATCATTTTTTACTCCTGCCGCAAACAACATAAACAGTTGCAAATGTTCCTCGCTTATCTTAAATTCTTTCGGCTCTATGCTTTGCCTTTTGTTTTTTGGTCTTTTTTTGTTTATACAAGAATAAAAATACTGTTTAAACTCATCATGTTTATGACTTAGTTTATAATCCAATAATGGTAAAGTAATAATGGTTAATAAACCACTTCCTGTATCTTTACGGTAATGGACTCCAAAGTTACCATGTTCATTTGAGAAAAACTTTTCTTGAATCTTTCCATCTATCTTATATTGACACTCAACCCCTTCGAATTCCAGCCCCTCTTCTCTTTGAACTTTTAAGCCCAACGAAAGATCAAAATAATCGTTCAGGCGTACTTCTTTCCAAGCAGGAGAGAGAATAAGTTGATTGTCAGGGGTATTTAGCCATTTGTTCAAAACCTCAAGTTCCTTTTTTTCTAATTTATCCAAAAGAATTCCTGGCAACAGTAAAATCCCTTCAGAAAGACTATCAATATTAACTTCTTTAACTGCTATAAACTTTTCAAGAACCTTATATTCTGTTCTATTTTTATAGTCTCTAAGTATTTGAACAACCATCATAATACAACTACCTCAGTCTTAATAAGTTTCATGGCTTCAAGTTCTCGTTTTTCTTCATCACAATCATTCCAATCTATTGCACCGTCTTTTTTAACAACATTTTTAAAGAATTCAAATGTTACCTTTTTACCTTGGAAAAACTCCCTTCCTTCCTGCAGTAAATCTTTCATTTTATCTTCTATGACTTTTTTGGATAATCCATAAGTTTGCTCACTAGGGTAACTTGCTAAATTTAGCCCTACTACCTCTTTCCCTTGGGCTCTGCGAATACAGTTTATAGTACTAATTAAATCATTATCATATAATTTATTTCTTTCTTCCTTGGCTTTCCCCATTACATTGTTCTTTTCACCCTCGATTAGACCTATATATTGCCTCATCTCTGCTATGATTTTTTTATAATGAGATAGAAACTCCAACGGATTCCCTTCTAATTCCTCTTCTTTATTATCTATCTCCTCGACTAAACCACCATTGCAGAAGATTTCTAAAGTTTCAATATAGTTATTTAAGTTCTTAACCTCTACCATGTTTTTTAAATCATCTGGCGCATCATTAAAGTAGCCTGCCCACCGCTTGGCTTCAGGCATTTTATCCAAATAAAAGTCCACAATTTCCTTAAAGTTTCTCAGAATAGATTTATACTCTCCCATAACTCCTTTATCATCCGACCACCTAAACTCTGCTGTCACTTTGCCTTCAATACCACATTCACTTAGAATTTGATCTAGTCTTTCTATAGCCTTGCTATATTCAGCCGTCTGTAGATTATAAGCAAGAGTATAACTTTCTTTTACCGTTGTTTTATATTTTGATGTTGTAAGTTCTTTATAGTTAGTTGCATATTCTAATTCCACGCTATAACGCTTTAATAGGTTTGTTATAGGGAATATCGGGAAATCAATGTTTCGATACGAATTAGTTTTCTTTATTTGCTCGATCATTTCGTTAATCATTTTAGAGGTCGGTTCCTGAATCTCTTTGATATACGCATGAAACAATTTTATATGACGAATTCTATACCAAAGAGGCTTTTCTTTATCATCTATTTTAAGGTCTTTTATAATATTGGCACTAAATGTACTATAAGATTTCCAACCCTCTTCATCATAAATATAGTCCACCAACTTATAGAACTGATCAAGTTTTTTTAGTATCCCTGACCACTTATCTAATACATCTTCACTATCTAATTTGCTCAAGTCGTCTAATGAAATCTGTTCCAAGTATTTTTTTGCATCTTCTAGTTTTTCTTTATAGATTGGGTTCTGTAAATCTAATGCATTTAAATATGGTCCTTCAATTATTTCCCTAAGTTCATTTTTTTCTTCTATATAATCTTTATCAAACCAGTGCTTAACTTTTTCATATCTTTCATTTAAGTCATTGTTATTGACTCTTTTAATAAAACCGTCTGCTTTGTAGATTAGTTTTAAGGCTATAAAGAATTCAATCCATTGTTCAATGATTTTCTTTGGTTTTACCTTGTCAAACCCACTAAAGAAATATTTGCTTTCAAAGTCCCTTAGGCTTCTATTTTTAAATCCTATAAAGGACAAAAAGTGTATAAATGCCTTGGGAATATCAACATCTGAACTAGAGTCATTCACAAAAATTCCTGTGTTTTTGAAACCTTTCTTCTCCATTATTGTACCGATATGGACATGCCGCATAATAGATAGCAAGTCTTGATATTCACCATCATCAAGTTTAACGCTAGGATCAGAACCCAGTTGTTCTATGGTGGCATTATTGACTAACATTTTTTTAAAGGCTTTAGCCAACAAACCAATTTGCTTATAATCCCACTGACTCTTATAAATAATAGGTCTTAGGATATAGCCCTTCTCATCAATTTCTTCAAACCATTTCCTTGCCCCATGGATGAAGAAATCGTTGAGTTTTCTAATTTTCTCACGATACACAATTCCTATCTGATTAGCAGAATCCCTAAAATCAACCATATCCTTAGAAATAGACATGACCTCTAATATATCTTTTTGGAGCCTTGATATCTGTAATGGTATTAAGCATTTCCCGACTTCTTTAAAATCTCTTTTTACTTTTTCAATTGTTTCATCTATAGGGGTATCTGATAAAACATAAATAGGATGTACACCTTTATTAAGAAGTCTTCTATCTTGCAATCCTTGATAAAGTTTTTCTTCATCTTTTCCCCAAACTATCGTAACTATATTATGAGGATTTACTGTTAGCCAAGGTCCTTCTTCAACGATTGTTCTCATACAAGTCATTCCCGCTAATTGGAATGTCTCTGTTTCGTTATAGTTTATTTCTAAGGCTCTAATGGCTCCTGTTAGTATTCTAAGGACCTCGCCTTCTTTATCTTTTTTCATTTCCTCAATATATTCTTCTAACTCTTGGTTCTTCTCCCCATCAGTTAAATAACTAAACTCACCTTTGTCGACTCTATATCGCTTGTTTAATTGATATAAATAAGCAAAGTTAGGTCCTATATATGTTGGAACAATTCCTTCTTCCTCTACTTTTTGTTTTACAAATTCAAAGATGTATTTAGCCGCTTCTTCTACTCCTTCTTCAGGATATAGCATTCTTATCTGGTCTAAAAAAGTTTCTTCTTCTGCTCCAATGATATATTCATGCTCTTCCACATGAAGGGAATACATCTTAAGGTTTTTCAAGAGAACTTCTAAGTCAAAACTGGCACCAAAAGCATTGGCAAATTGATTGCCTTGCAATCGCCTATAACCTACATTATGTAGTTGCTCACCTAGTGAATCTTTTTTCAACTTTACTACATAAAATTCTTTAAAAAGTTTTGTCCCGTCAGAGGCTTTGGCTTGCATCATTGCTTCTATTTGATCTTCTTCATACTTCGATTTCCTAACAGGTAACTGCATAAGTAAAGCATTTTTAATAATGGGTCGATACTTTTCTTTACAACTAATATAATCAAAGGCTGCTTTATCAATTAGACTATTTTGGAACCTGGAACTCGTATTTAAGAGATCCTCTAGAACTTCTCCCGTCTCTACATCTTTCTTACCTGCAATACGGTAATCTACTTCTGCCATAATTACATTAAGCCAGCCAAAGTTCCCACCGGCTATGGTATAGGCGGCTTCAACCAGTCCTTCTGGGTAAGAGTTCATTTTCCCATCTTTTTTTAATTCATTCATAAAATCTGCTATATCTGCAAATGAATTATTTTTCAACTCACATATGGGAATTCTCCTTTCTAAGGCACCTATACCCTTAATGTGATAGCCAATTACCGGCGAACAAAGCAGCATAAAGGAAATATTGGGATACTTCTTTCTTGTGTCCTCATGTTTAATGGCAGAGGAAATAACCTTTATGGCTTCTCCATCAACTTTATTAATATTTTCCTTATCCTTTTCTAATCCATATTTTGCAATTTCTCCGGCTGTTTCAACCTCTTCGCACACAATTAGAAGATGATCAATACCACATTTTTTTAGATAGCCCATGGCTTCCCTCACCATTGCATCTAATCCCCTCATATCTAGAAGCAGATCATCTTGATGAACCTCTCCTATCTTTAGGATAGTTCTCAGTTTCTCTTTTTTTAATCCAAAAGGTAACAGGGCATTTTGTAATTCCTCCATTACCCTCCCCTGCATACTGCTATCAGGTTCTTGTGCTAAATAAGATAAGGCTGTATAAGTTCCATACGCCACCCAGTTGTCACTGGTTAAATCCTGATGGAGCATCTGTGAATAACGGATATAAATCGGTAAAATACCGTCTTCAAAGTTTTCCTTTAGTACTCTAACTTTTTTCGTCTCTCCGTCCTCTGATATAATCCAACCTTTATCTATTCCAATTGCCTCTGAAATAACTTCAAAACCAATCCTTGATTTACCTATACCCCATTTACCAATCACCGGGAATATAGTAGCCATTCCTGCATCTTTTACCGTACCAATGAATGATTTAAAAACATTGTAAAATTCTTTTTGTCCTACCATTGGTTGAGTAAGTGGAAACTCACTGGTTCCATTAATGGACCATGTACTCATAAAATCATTCCTCCTAAAATTCTAATTTTATTAACTGTTTTTCCTTATCTCCCAATAGTCCACGTCCATGTCTTGGCTGTCCTTGCTCATAACCTATTAATCTAAACTTACCGCTTTCTATTCCTTGCATAAAATAACGGTCAATCCATTTATCAATACTTTCCTTTGATTCGGGTTCAATATTTTCCTTTAGAATACTACCCACCATTTCTACTGGGAAATATCCTCTAATATCTCCATACTTTGATATTAAGTCTTTTAAAATATCGGTATCTTTTAATGAGCCACTCAATAATAGACTGTTAAAAACATCTTCACCTATATCTTCTTTTACTTTTTCCTTATTAAATTGAAAGAGCCCTTCATCTTTTTCTTTGAACCATTCTAAATACTTAAATAAGGTCAATGGCATTTTTAAATAGGTACCTATCTGTGATAAAGAAGGGGTTTCTTTGGTTGTACCCATCAATTGGATTTCCACTTCATCTCCAATATTCAATTCTTTTTTCCAATAAGGACCTAATGACTCTTTGCTATACTTTTTCATAAAGTCATTTAGATTCGGTACAGATGTTGAAGGATTTAAAAGAAAATATCTTATACCATCGACTTCAACATAGGCTTCTCTGTTTTCATCTAAAAACTTTTTGGGAAAACAAAGGCCGTCGCTATTTAGAATTCCTAAAGCAAGTGCCCGAACTCTAATAGCATAGGTTAATAATTGCTTTGCTAATTGCTTTTCCCAACCATCATCTCTTTGGTAACAATTTCTCAATTCCAATGCCTCATCTGTTAAAAAATATCCTTCTTTGCCTTTTGAAATAAAGTTAGCACCTGAAATAATAATCTTTTCTTGCTTTCTTTCGGCTCCAAACAGTCCATAGAATTCATCTGATCGCACTAATCTGCCTTTGTCATCAGTGGGATAAGATAAATATGTTTTTGCTATATCATATTTGCTATTAGATTCCATTTTCTCCGGCAACCTTAATAATATCTCCGGCCACCGTTCAATGGACGAATTATCAGTCCAAAATCTATCCGCAGTAATATGTATTTTCATAATGATTTCCTCAATTCCTCAATGTAATCTCTTAGCATACTCTTAAATTTCCTAGCACGGTTTTTTATGATAATCCCTTCAGATGAGTAGAGCCTATCATCAAAAGAGGAGTTTAAAACATATTCACCGTCTTTATAAGTAAATTGCTTGTTATCCATTAGTTTAAACAATATAACATCAACTTCCGGAGCCTTATTAGGGAATAAATGTATATTGTTTCTATCACAAAACTGTTTTACAAACTCTTTAAAATCTCCTATTTTATGTTCTTTCCCCTTATGGTCATAGATAAAGGCCTCTAAAAGTTGTTCCGTATAAGGGTTCTTTATATCTTTAGGTCTAATGGATATGCCATTAATTCCTTCTGCCTTGTATTCTGAAATAACCATTCCTAAAACTACTATAAACGTTCTCCAAGGGTAGGAGAGTATTTCCTTAACCTCTTCTGACACCTGAAAATCATCATATTTGTAAGGCGTTAGTGCATATAGATTTTTTTCTTTCAAAACTTCTAAATGTATATTAGAACTTACTTTCCGTTCTTTTACCCATATATCATTTGGAGTTTTTCCTATCCTTTCAACATCAGTATCTTCTACCTCTTCTGCCAACTGGATAAACTGCAATCGAGTAAGGATAGTGCGATACTGAGGGTATCCTTTAAACATCGGTCCATAAAAGGCTTTAATTTCATTGGTTTCTGAAAAGTTTTGCTCTCTAATTGTTAATATTTTTTCTGCAAATTTAGGAATATGATCTATAAATTCATATAGTGCCTCTCCATCTCCACTCTGACCAATTGCGTAGGCTTCTTGATAGACCTTCCATAAAAGGTAATCTAATAGAAGTGGATAGCAGCAAGCCAGAGATGATATTAAATCTTCTCTGGTTACTTTACCACTAAAATCAATCCATTTATTTGTAATAAGGTATCTATCTTCAATTCTTTTAATAAAGTTTAAATCCATTAAATATGTTAGAGAACTGTCGTATTTCACTTCGCCGTAGTCATAGAGGTCATTCAGATCTCTTATTAAATTCTTTACATCAAGCATCTTAACACCTGCTCTCTGTACCGGAATCTTTATTCAGTTTAGACATATCAAATTTGCCTTCTATTAGATCTTCCACATCCTGTTTTGCTTCTTGGATTAGTTGCTTTGCTTGTTCCTTGCATTTTATTATTTCAATATATTTATCGGCTACCATATCTTGTTTTTCCCGTTCTATTAAAGGTATACATAATTGCCTGACATCTTTAGGATAATACGATGCAGTTATACCTGATACTTGTCTTTGAATCTGATGGTAAACGAACTTCTCTCTCATTACTAAACACAAATATATGGGATTCACTTTATCAAAATTTGGCCTTATCACAATAATCTTTCCAGATGCCATTGCATCAGGATATTTGATCCCTTCAATACCTTGTATATAAACATCCACTTTTTCTCCAATGTATTTTGCCAAGTGTGCTGCTGGAATAATAAAAACATCTCCATGTTGTAAATGGCATCTTTCGTTTTTTACATAGAATTCCTTATCTACATGATCAGAATCAGACCAATCCAATCCCCCATTGGTAAGATTTTTAACTTTTAATATTTTAGGACCTTTATCTGCGTATTGAGATGGTGATTTGCCCATAAAACAATCCTTTAATAAATCATCTAGATATACCCCTTTTTGCTTCCTTATTACTTGCTCATATTTATCTCCTACCAAAGTAAAATATTCGGCATTAAATACATCTCTAATGTTTTCAGCAGACTTCCATGTGAATTTTGAGTGATATACCTTAGATTCATCAATTGATTTATAAATATCGCTAAACTTCTCATTGAAAAAAGTGTTTATGTCATTTTCAAGCCGCTTCGCTTCTTCCCTTAATTCTTCCGCCCTTCGCACTTTATCCCCAATGTAATTTTGGATTTCTGGGGAGGGGATGGGGATAAGAATATTTAATACATCTTCAGAATCTATTCTAGGCAATATGGATCCTGTCGTTATATCAATCACTTGTTTTAGAGCAACATTAGACTTCAAAACTGAATACAAGAAATATTTATCTATGATTTTAGATTCCATAACGACAAATTCCGTTGATCCTAAAGCATTTCCAATATATTTAGGGCAAATTGCAACTTTATTTAAGTTTGGTCTTAACTTTGAGAACAGAATATCACCCGCCTCTATAATTACACTTGTTCCCTCTATATTTGCTTCATCAACTGTATTAACTTCTATTTCACCAGTATCAGAATTAATATTAGCCAGACCGATATAAATACTATCTTTTCCTTTAGGTTTCATTCTTTTCTCTTTTGTTTTTACAAGCGAACCTAACGCTTTATTATCTTCAGTAGAGTTAATTATCTTTTCAACCATCTCTATTTTTCTAATCGAATAATAATTAGCACCTAACTTAGTAATTAATCTTTGATTTAGACATACTATCGATGGCTTTTTATTAATAATTGAATATCCATTCATCACTTCACCCCCTATTCTATATCTTCAGGAATTCCCTTTTTATAAGCCTCAACAATCTTTAACAAATCATTTCTGTCATTACCCAAGGGAACCTCTACGTTATTTTTCACCTCAAATCCTACTTCATCGGCTACTGCCATAAATACCGGTCCCTGTTTTTCGCCTGGATGTTCCTTCTTCTTAACATATAATAACGATGTTTTTGCTCCTGCTCCAGATAATTTAAAGGTTTCTTGTGGCAAACTTACTACCGCTTTTAATACTGCCTTACCGCCTTCAAATTCACCGGTAACAGAGTTCTTTTTACCCATTATATATTCTCGAATATACTGGTCTCCTGAGTTAGACAAAATCCCGTCTGGAACTACCATCATCAACAAACCACCTGGTTTCAGTAATTGAAGACATCTATCTATGAAAAGAACTGCTGGGTCAACAGAATTAACAGGGCTCCACACACCTTTATTGTTTGGTTTAGAACCTAATGATAGCCCATCTGAGGACATCCTATTATTACCGTCTTCATCTATATCGCTAGAATATAATTCTTCTATCAAATACTTACCATCTTTATCTTTAACAGATATTCCGCCTTTTTTGAAAGGAGGATTAGTAATGATCACATCAAAAGATTCTGGCTTTAGATTAGTATTGCTTAATGAGTTTAAAGTTTGAAAGATAGGTGCTTTTAAAGCCCCATGTAGAGCCATATTTATTCTCGCCTTCAATACCATCCCAGAACTTCTGTCCGCTCCTACAAAGCAATGGTCCAACATTTCTTTAAACTGTGCTTTATGATGTTCTTTATTTCCCGCCAATTCATAAAGCATGTAATTTTTAATTTCTTCCAAGGCTTTAATTAAGAAGCCTGCAGATCCACACGCTGGATCTAGTATTCTTAATGTTGGCATCCCTGTTTTAGGGTTCTTTCCTATTATTTTAAAAGACCTCTGTTTTTTTAAATCATGCATTACCATTTCTACAGCGGCTTCCGTCACTTGTCTTGGGGTTAGGTAAATACCCATGCCACCCTTATTTTCATACTTTCCTCTTAACAAAACATCAAAGACTCTACCTAATACATCTCCAGTTAAATCTAATAGAGTAGCAGGCCGTTTTACTCCATCTACTTCAATCTCCCCAAGGTCTTGTAGTGCTCTCATTACTGTTTCGTAAATATTAGGATTTTGCAGTTTTAAATAATCATCCTTAGGGAAAATTGGTATCCTATCCCCCTCATCATCGATTGCCACATAATCCTCGTGATCTTTAATTTCTCTAAAGGCTTCCCTTATTTCTTCAACTACTTTCTTCCTATCCTTTGCATTTTCTAAATAACTGTAATGAAATATTTCGCTATATTTCCTACCAGAAAGGTTTCCTTCCCTTAAAATATAATCTGAATTATTGAGGCGAAACTCTTCCATAAATATTAATTTACAAAATTCATCTATGGCATCGTTGGAGTTGTTAACATTATCTCCAGAAGCATAAATTTGCTCGTGAATAGCATCAAACCTTTTTTGCAGTTCACTGTACATTCTATTGGACCATTTGTCTCTTTCAGTTAACTCTCTTTTTTTAATGACACTCTTGTCCATATTTACAGATGGAGGGATCTCTGAAATACTTTTTTCTTCCTCTACATTTAAATAAACATTGTTCACACCATTTGTAATCCATGCGAAATTAGGGAAAGGATCTAACTCCATGGCCTCATAATTGAACTCTATTACCAGTTCAGGACTTAATTCTGTACCATCTTCTACTTTCTTAACATAAACATAAACGCCACTATCTCCTGCCATAAAAGCCATTTCATTAACATCTATGATTTCCTTATACCCTAATTCATTCAGTTTGTCTTTTAATTGTTCCATTAATATTACCTCCTTGGATTTACTTCTTACTAATAATCACACCATTAGGTGTATAGTAGTTTTGGCTGTTTTCAACTATTTCCAATAGTTCTGCCTTACTAATAGTGAATGGTATTTGCTCCATAACTTTTCTCAAAGGAATTTTGGGCTTCTCTTTAAATAACTGATCTAGTATCCGTAATACTTTTTGCTCAATATCCCCTTCACCTATTGAATACATTCCACCCTCTTTGGTAATTTTTTTATCCATTTCTAAAAACAATCTTACTTGAGATTGATTCCACTGGATGCCAATCTCATTAAATCTGCTATGCACTTCAGATAATGTTTTAGGAGTTTTTAATTGCTCGTATGCTTTCTCAAGCATAGATTTCCCTTCTCCTTTCTTTTGCGATAATAAGAATAAGTTCACCTTACATTAGAGCATATACATAATTCTTCATATTTTCTGCTATTTCAGACTCTTCTGTTATACTCAATCTTGGAATACGAATACTTTCAAATTCTCTTCTGTTTATTGTCTTAAAATATAAACCTATAGAACCGGCTTCAATCTGTTTTAAAATAATAGGCTGCTTGAATAAAAATAACAGGTAAAAAGGATCTATACTTACAGGCTTGATATTATAAAAAGCATCACTAGCCATCAACCCTTCATGTTTATCAGTAATCACTGCCGTCACATGTTTTTTTGTTCCCGTAGCACTTCCTGACTTTGCAGTAATCAATTCATTTTTCTCTAATACATACCTAATTCTACTGCTGAGGTTTTTATATAAGTCCCTTTCAGTGCTTGTAATAATGGAAAGATCGTCATCTACATTAGATATATTGATATACTCAACTATTTGGTTTTCATCCATTTTAGGTTTTATAGCCTTCTTAATTTTCACCACTTGACCTAATGGCTGCCAACAAATATTACTACAACCATTATGAATTGTTTTATAAAGTTTACTTTGAAAATAGGTATAGTATTTGGGGTCTAGTCTATCAACATTTATTTCATTTCCGTTTATATAAACACTATTAGAAACTTTAAATAAATCAGCGTCTTGCACAATATAATTGTTTAAAATATCCTTACATGCCTCATACAACCTATATGCATCTTTTCTATTATTGGTCTGTATGGGTTCATTAAAGGAGATGCTCTCATAATCCGCTGGTATTTTTAACTCCTTTATGTCACTAATACTTATGCGATTAATCAATCCACTTTTTATTGATTCAAGAGCATATTGACCTGCTTCACTATTCAAGTAAGCAACTAATCTTCTTGCTGTAAAAGGTTGCTTCAACCTTATCCTAATAATATCTGATGAAATAACACAGTCTTCTAAATTTGATGTTACCCTTACAACTTGACCCGATCTGCCTACCGCTGTTACCAGCACATCGTTTTCTTTTATGTAATCTTTTTCCCTCAGACCTTCTGCAGATATTGATTTTATGGATGGTTGGTATATTGTTCCATCTTTAAAATCACCTACGTTAATAAGCCTAATCCCTTCATCTATATAGTTTCTTTTTACCCTAGTACCATCAGTTATTTCAGTAGCAATGCTAGATAATTTTACTGTTTTAATACCTTCCAAAGACTTAATGCTTTTGTAATGATTTATTGTATAGCGGTAAGAGATATTTTTCGGGTGAATATAATGTGGTTCTACGAAGCAGCAATCCAATAACTCACCTTCTTTCTATTGCATAATTTCTCTTTTTTATTTTAAATTAATTGTATCGCATAATTTCTCTTTTGTAAAGGACCAATTGAAAATATTTCTACTTTTTTCTAATATCAAACTGAAGGACTCGATCTTAAAATTAATAATTAAACCTTTCCGTTTCGTTTATTTTCCAGGCATTATCTCTAATTTACTCAAATTCCCTATTTTATTTATATTAATTCATATTTTTTCTTCTTTTTCCTCGCAAAATCTATTTTATTTATTTTCATTACATTTTCATTGAGTAAATCTTCTACTTGTTTTAGGAACACATCGAAAATTGAGCAAAAAAAATAACCGTTTTGTGATTGTAAACAAAATGGTTATTTTAAAAAAGTCTATTTTAGCCTATTTATACTGATTTAGCCCTATATTAGCCTACTGGGATTTTATATCTATTTTTTTCTATTTCTTTTGATTTTGTTCCTTTTATTTATTTTATTTGTAGCACAGTCATCCTCTATAGCGATTTTTTTCGGCACGAATAAAATAATTAGGAAAATCAACTCCCTCTACGCTTAAACAGGCAGTATATCTCAATATATCCGCCAATATTGAAAGTTAATAATTATCACTAATAGCCCTTAACAGTTTATACCCAGTAATAACTACTAACAATGGTTCTTAACTGTTATTAACCACTATATAACAGGCTCATAATACACTTATCAAGGTTTAATAATGGATAACAAACAGTAATAGCGGCTAACATTGGTTATTATTGGTCAACAATTGCCAATAACCTTAACCTCGGTTATCAGTTTTTTTCACCTGAAAATGCTACCCTAATCAATTTAATAAATGCTACTGCTGCCAGTGTGTTTTTGGTAATATAAAAGTACCGAGAATGGCAGCGTAAAATTCCATAGTAGCAAAAAAGAAGGAGTCACCGCATAGCATCCCTAAAATAAGCCTCTAAGCGACAAAGTAAGGAGGCGGATTAAAGGAGTGCTAACAGTGACTCAGATAGAGTATATCAAACATTTGCGGGAAAATGAAGGTGCATCAATTAGTGAAATAGCAACTAGGGTAAAATGTTGTTGGAAGACAGCAAAAAAGTATGCTGATGGTGAGATAAATTTACAAACAAGAGGAAAACGCAGGCGTAAACAACGGGTTATGGACGGCTATGAAGAGTGGATAGAGGCTTGGCTAGTAGAAGATCAAAGGAT
>NZ_JONT01000025.1 GCF_000711975.1 Desulfofalx alkaliphila DSM 12257
ATCCTTTGATCTTCTACTAGCCAAGCCTCTATCCACTCTTCATAGCCGTCCATAACCCGTTGTTTACGCCTGCGTTTTCCTCTTGTTTGTAAATTTATCTCACCATCAGCATACTTTTTTGCTGTCTTCCAACAACATTTTACCCTAGTTGCTATTTCACTAATTGATGCACCTTCATTTTCCCGCAAATGTTTGATATACTCTATCTGAGTCACTGTTAGCACTCCTTTAATCCGCCTCCTTACTTTGTCGCTTAGAGGCTTATTTTAGGGATGCTATGCGGTGACTCCTTCTTTTTTGCTACTATGGAATTTTACGCTGCCATTCTCGGTACTTTTATATTACCAAAAACAGATAAAGGAAGCAGCTAAGATTGAAGTAAGTAAAATATTAGGTCATAACCGTGGAGAAGTAGTGGATTGGTATATAGATTATAGTCGCGATCCTGGCATATACTGTTGACAACGCGGTATGCTAAAAAATCCTTATGTCATCCTCCTAAAAATATTACTCTTCACGGGATTCAGTAGGTGTTAGTATCTTTGTTTTAGCATTGACTTTTTCTATTTCTAGTAATATCTAAAATGTACGTTGCATACACTATGTACATAATAGTATACTGGAGGTGGGAGGGTGATGCTAATGCAGGATATATTAAATGCTACTGATGTTCGTAAAGAATGGGGACGTTTTATTGATACCGTTGTAAGAGAAAAGCCAAAAGTAGTTAAACGCAACAGGGATTATTTTATCGCTCTGTCCATAAATCATATTCAGACAATCCTTAAAGGTTATAGAATTGAAGCCCAATACCTTGAAGAAAATGATGGTTCAATTACAGCAACATTAATTAATTTTGACATAGTTGTAAATGCACCAAACCAAGAATTAGCTTGCAAGGCCTTAGCAGAAGAATTAAAAGAATATGCCCAGGAATACTTTAATGATTTTAACCTTTATTACCATTCCCCAAATCGTCAACCGCATTTTCCTTATGTAATGGCTATCTTAGTACAGGATGATCTTGAAGGGGTAATTAATCTGATTGCCTAGCTGGAAAGACCTTAAAAGATTCTGTGAAAGTGACGACTGGGAATTGTACAAAAGCACTGATCATTATTTTTATCGTAAGGTTATGCCAGATGGAACCATCAAGAGGACAAAGGTATCTAGGGGTACTGGTGAGATAAAAAGGAATCTCTGGGAAATAATTTTAAAAAAGCAACTACAGGTAAGTAAAGAATATTTTAACAGTAAGATTTAAGCCTAGTACAATTTATAAATAACTAATTAGCACAATAATTATTAGAAAACTCTTAAACTTTTGCTACAGTTTAAGGTTTAACATTTGTTATTATCTGTTATTTAATTTGGTTGTCTGATAAAAAGGTTCCGGATTGATAGGAACCAGGATTAAAAAGCAAGAAGCAAAATTAATTCAGCTATGCTAGATGAGTAAAGCCACATAGAAGATCTACACCAAATTAATGTTTAAATAATTGCTCACAGCCAAAGAACCCCTGTTGTTTAAGAAATTCAGCAGGGGTTGGTATTTTTATTTTAGCATTGCACTTTTATATTTCCAGCAATATCCAAAATGTTAATTGCAACACTATTTACATAATAGTATACTGGAGGTGGGAGCGGTGATGCCAATGCAGGATATAATTAAGAACAGGACACGTTTTACTGCCGACATTGATTAATTTTTGGCTGTAAATTTAACAATATTTTTTAGCGAGGTGTTTTTTCAAATGGCTAGTAAGAAAGATTTATATGCACTTATTGATAAACTGCCTGACAAGGAATTTTTAGCAGCAAAACGATATTTAGAGTTTTTACTTGAGAATGCTATTAAAAACAATGACGCTTGGGAAGAACTATTAAATAACCCAAATGAAACCAGTGAACCATTAACAGCTCAAGACAAGGCAGCTATCAGGGAAGCGGAAGAAGATATTAAAGCTGGTCGTGTGAAGCCGTGGGAAGTTGTTAAAAAAGGGTTGGACAGAGGCGTATGAGGCTAGAGTTTACCCGTCGGGCAGAAAAGGATTTACTAAAACTTGACCCTGACACCCAGCGTCGCATAAGGTCGGCTCTTGATAGAATGTTAATTAACCCTCAAGCTGTAGATTTAAAAAAGCTTAAAGGAGAGGTGGATCTGTGGCGTTTGCGCTCAGGTGACTACCGAGTTATTATGCGAATTAATGAAGGCGGAATGACAATTTATGCCCTGCGAGTACTCCATCGGCGGGAAGCTTATCGGTAAAAGGTGGGTGAAAATAAGAGCCTAATGTTTGGCTTTCTCGATTAATTTGCCGTAAATGCCTCTCAGAATATCGGAGGGTAAGTTCACTCATTATGTGAAACCACATCGGTATTAAATTCTGCTCTGTTTTTAAGCAACTGTTCCATTAGTTGAACTACGATATTTAATTCTTGATGAGTTAGCTTTTTGCCTAAAGAGCAGATCCTATTGTATTCTGCCGATTCTTCTTGTTCAAAATCTAGTTCAGCAGGTATTAGAGACTCAATATCGTTAATAAATTTTTCAAGAGTAACACCAAGAGCATTACAGATGTTATACAACATTTTAACAGTAACGCTTTTTCTTGCTCTTTCAAGATCTCCAATATATGATTGGGAAGTTCCAGCGATATTAGCCAAACGGGTCATAGACAGCCCTTGGGATAGCCTTAATTCCTTTATTTTTTGACCTATAACCACACCGATATCATTTAGCTCCTTATTACTCACTAATTACCAACTCCTTCTTAATTAAACGTCTGTATCGTATATAGTCACTGGTAACCATAAAGTAATCTGCCAATTCATCATCCGATAAGAGTTTACATATTTTTGTAAACTCATCATGTGGAACCAGAAAATTAGTGGCCCAAACTATTGCTCTATATTCATCTAATAGTTTTTGTATTTTGTTCTGTGAATTACCGTTCTCAGTCAATAAAGTAGACGCCGCGTTAGTAATATGATGGCCAAGTTCTTCTGCCAAGACGCATCGGTGCATTATGGGGTCATTTAATAGTTTAGGATTTAACAATATGTAGGCATCACCAGTTTGTTTTTTTTACATATAGACCGCTCTGGTTTGCGTTTCTAAAGGGGTAATAATATATAGGGATGCCATAATTGGCTGCAATCATCTGTAATTTTTTCAAACTGGTGTCTTGTAGCATAATTTATAGATAAAGTTAGCGTTATTAAATTATTGTTCACTTAAGTGAACGGGCATTGGAAGTTGGGCCAGACCGCTTCATTGAGCCAATACATGCACAATGAAGCCTGATAAGATATTTAAGCCCAGATGTTTGGCTAAATCCAGGCCTTTTTCTTTAAAACTTTTTGCAGATTGCTTAGTATCGTTCAATTTCTTAGCTTGAACGTTATTTAACATTTCAGCAGCAACCTTACGGAGCTCTTTGTCGTCACACTCAACTAAAAACTTCTCAAGGTCTTTGGTAAGACCTGTCCAATCTATTGCATTGGATGAAACATTAATTACTGATCCTCCAATCTGACCAGTATTGACAACTCCGTTATTATTAACGATGTAATTATTTTTCATTAGAGATATCCCCGCCAACAGAACCGGTATTCACAACACCGCTTTCATTTTTGATGGTCTGATTACTAAAGTCAATATGATAATTATTTACTTGTTTTCCCTCTAAACCATATTCATTAATTGTATGAGTAACATGCGAAGCAGCTTTATTCAAAAAATCCATATTATCGGCAGTTAAAATAAAGCGGCCACCGGAATTCATTTCTATGTGTAAAGCATATTTGTTCTCTTTATTAAACTTATATACTTCATAAATAAAATATCCGCCAATACCCATACAACCTAGCCCTACGACCATCAAAAATGGAATAGAAGAAGCAAAAAATAATAGACCGGCTAACACTAGGATGAAATAAAATATGGAATATGGTTTACCAATCACTTTACCAACCCATATTCTTGATATGTTTGATATTTGTACTAGGGATTCCTTAGTTCTAAATACATTGCGTTGTATATCTAAGACTGCATTATCAAGAACTTTATTTTGCTCGGAGAAATTATCATTAAACATAATATATACACCTACCCTCATGCTATTTAGATTATAAAATACTTGCTATTAAGTATCTAGATAAATATTTATCACCCCCATGCCTGTAAATGACATAATGAAAGTTAACCACTTCAATATGAAATGACAGCGAAAAAGTTTACCACCTTAAAATAAATTCCTGTAAGATTATATTAACTAATTTTCTTACAAGGAGATGAAAGGTGTGATTATTGAAGTGGATCTATACTCAAAGATTCGTACCCTCTATACCGAAGGAGAATCCATGCGGTCGATTGCAACAAGACTAGGCATATCGCGCCAGACCGTAAAAAAATACTGCGAAGGCAATACACACCCTGATGTTAGGAAAGTATATACCCGGCAGCCCGATGTTATCACAGAAGATGTTAAATCCTTTATACTTAGCTGCTTTCATCAGGACGAAGCAGAAAATCTCACCAAGCAAAAACATACAGCTAAACGGATTTATGATAGGCTTGTTAGTGAAAAAGCCTTTAGTGGTTCATATTCTGCTGTTCGTGTAGCTGTAAGAAATCTTAAGGCAGAGCATATGGTACCCAAATATGCTGATATTCCTTTAGATTATGATCCAGGCGATGCTATCCAGATTGATTGGGGTGAAGCTACTGTATATATCAATAACCAAAAGACCAAAATCAATTTTTTCTGTGGTAGATTATGTAGCTCATGCGATATCTTTGTCCAAGCATACTACTCCCAGAATCTTGAGAGCTTTCTTGAGGCGCAACAGACTATGTTTGACTACTTTAGAGGCATTCCGAAGCGTCTAATCTTTGATAATGCCAAAGTTGCTGTACGGGAAGGTTTCGGGCGTCACGCGAAGGCCACTGATGGATACAAATCATTTGCAGCTCATTATGCCTTTAAAACAGACTTCTGCAATATTGCCAGTGGGAATGAAAAAGGCTTAGTTGAAAACCTCGTTGGTTATGCCAGAAGAAATTTCATGGTGCCGGTGCCTCGTGTATCCAGTCTTTATGAGCTTAATCAAAGTCTCCTAAAAGATTGTCTAAACTATCGGAACACGCATAAGATTGAATCTCGCTCTCAAAGTGTAAAAGAAGCCTATGAACAGGAACTATACTTCCTAAGGCCGATTCCGGTATTTCGCTTTGACACCAGTCGGACCATAACTCCTATAGTTGGGGATTATTCAACCGTGCGTTTTGAAAAAAATAATTATTCGGTACCTGTCAGATATTTAAGAAAGAGTGTAATAGTCAAGGGTTATGCCAATGAGGTCTGCATCTACTACAACGGGGAAATTATTGCCTCTTTTGATCGGCTTTATGGCTCAGGGAAGACAACTTATCGTCTTGAACACTACATAGATTTGCTTGAGAGAAAACCACGCTCCGTATTTCAGGCAAAGCCCGTTAGGACTAATGTTACAAAAGAGCTGCTTGATTGGGGGCGTCTACTTCCAGGGGGTAATGCAGAGATGGTCAAGCTCCTTCGTCTTTGTGTAGATTACGGTGAAGATAGAATTTTATCCATACGGGATCAACTTCCTAGAAACATAGTTCCTTCAGTAGATATGATAAGGAGCTATCTCCATGAGATACCCGAACCAAATGTATTGTACCTTAAGAATGATATACCTGTCACTGCTACAGACTTAAGAAAATATGATGAGAAATGCGGGGTGTCAAAATGACAGATACCCTGAAGGCGCAAACCATTGAACTATATTCAAAACAGCTAAGGACCCCAATGTTTAACAAATATTTGGATGTAATCAGGCAACTTGATAAAAATCAAGGCTACGAGGACTTTCTGATTGCACTTATGAGAGTGGAGCTGGATTCTAGGCAGGAAAGTACACGCAGAAGAAAGATTAAGTCTGCCGGATTTCCTTACCTAAAGACCATCGATGAACTAGACTTGTCAAGGTTCGAACATATGGATAACTCCTTTGTACATGAGCTTGCTTCATGCAATTTCATCAGCAAAAGACAGAATATCGTTATGATAGGTAACCCCGGTACAGGCAAAACCCATCTTTCCATAGCCCTCGGCATAAAGGCCTGCATGCAGGGCATGAATGTTAAATTTTATACTGCTGCTAATCTGTCGAATCAACTAATTGAGGCCCAGGATAACCATAGATTAATTCGTCTTGAAAAGCAGATTGCAAAGGCAGATCTTTTAATCATAGATGAACTTAGCTACTTAACTTTCAACCGGCATCAGTCTGAATTATTGTTTAAAGTCGTTGCTGACCGTGCTGAAAGAAGAAGCGTCATTGTATCGACTAACCTAAGATTTTCAGAGTGGACATCCATGTTTGAGAATCATACAATGGTTACAGCACTAATTGATAGACTTACTTTCAGATCCCATGTATTAAACATGAACTCTGATAATCCCTACAGGGCGGAACATGCCGCTAAGGTATCCGATTGAAATCAATAATATTTTAGCTGGGGAATGCTATATTCCACTAGTGTTCCCCTTTCTTAGAAACAAAGTGGTAAACCTTTTCAGTGTCAACTGGTAAACTTTTTGGGTGTCAAAGATGGTAAACTAATTGAATGTCAAAACCTCTGAACTGGTAAACAAATTCACCGCCAAAGTGGTAAAGAAATTCAATGTCAGGCGGTAAACTTTTTCATTGACATTCACACATGCCCCATGAGAATAAGAAATAAACTGTAAATACTGGCAATAACTAACATTGTCCTAAAAACTAGAAAAACCATCTTAATAGATGGCTACAATATATTTAAAGTTTTAGTTACTTACTAATTGTTTTGATGAGGTGTTCCCGTGAGTTTATTGCAATATAATGTCGAAATACCTGAATACACCAAAACCACCCGTTGTTACTGGGTGGTTTTACTTTTTTCTCTTTTTATTCTGCTCTTGATCTTCTGCAAATTTTATTGCGTTTTCGATGTCTTCCAGATCTTCAGGGGTGGGGTCTTGAGTAAAGCGATCTCCTTGGTAACTAGCAGCTATAACCATGTCAGATCTATCACCGGCAGCAGCCTCTTCATCCGGTAGTACCCTGTCTCTTAGAAATTCGAGTATTGCTATCCTATCTTCCATGGAAAGTGGATGGCCGCCAACTGATAGCGGGGTGTCTTTTCTATCAAGTAAGTCTAAGATTTCAATGAAAGACTTATTAGAGCAGTTGCTTTTGGGCTTGTTGTCATTTAACTGATTAAACAATTTATAATCTTCAGCTACATTACTAGCAATAGATAAAATATTTTTTATGGTGTTTTGTTGAGAAGGTCGCAAACCCTCGGTCTTATTTATCAATGAATGCAAGTCACTCGACAAGGAATTGGGTTGATAGTCTATATTAAAAAACTCAGGAATCGTTATTCCTAAACCTTTACAAATCCGTTCTATAACATCAAATGTTGGCTGGCGGTGCCCGTTTTCAATGTTGCTTAAATGAGATTGAGCAACCTCTGAACGCTTTGCCAACTTATTTTTACTTAAACCTTGTTGTTCTCTTAATTGACAAATTCTTTTACCTATATCCATAAAGCTCAATCCTTTGACCTATTATTTATCTTTATAAAGATTATAACATGAAAATTATAACAAAAATTATCCTTATAGGGTTGACTTGCCTATCTCCATAGGTATAATATTATATAAAGTTATTCAATATGGAGGGTTTAGTATGGGTCTAGCATCAAACTTAAAGAGGTTTCGCAAACAGCGAAACTTATCTCAGAATAAATTAGCTCAAAAAGCTAAAATACCACAATCAGCTGTTCATTATATTGAAAAGGGTGAACGTAACCCGGGTTTACAAACAGTACAAAAAATTGCCATTGCCCTTAATGTAACTATTTCAGAATTGCTCAAAGAAAAAGAGCAGGAGGAAGAACAGAATGACTCACTCCAGGCTATTTAGACTATGCTTTTATTTATAAAAATTGCCTATCTAAAAAGTTTATCATACTGGTGCTGAAAATCCTGTTATAACCTGTCGTACACTTATGAAATTTGACTGGTGAGGTATAAAAATAATCCTTGAAAAAACTGGCTAATTGGGAGGAAGAAAATGAGAATCTCTAAAGAGGCGTTAAAAACATCCCTACCTGATGAGCCTGGTTGGTAACCAGGCGAAACCGGCCAGTGCCGGTCGCGGGAAGCTATCTAAGCCTATAAGTTATAAATAGATCTGTATATGAACAGAGCAAGGTGAATATATGGGTAGAAAAATTACTTATAAAGGTATTGTTATATGCAAAAAAATATCGACAGATATTGTGTTTTGTTCATTATTGATAACAGGTTATGTTGTAGTTTCTAGCTATATTAACCTACTTATTCATGCATCTGAGGGGATAGTTGAAATATATAAAAATTTAATTTCTCAAATTAAGTGATATCAAAACCAGAAGAATAATCTCCTCAATGAAAACTATTAAAAGAACAATAACATAAAACTTTTTACTAGTTCTATTCTTGTATTTTAATAACAGAGAAGTTCTCCTAGCTAAATATCTAGTTGCTAACTTATATAAGTAAACTGATACCACAATTGATGGCACAACTAAGAACCACAGGATGTGGTTAGCGATTAAATTAAGCGACCATAGCAAAGCTGTAGTAAACCCTTCGCTCATAGGAATATTAAAATACAATATGACTTTAGCGGTAATATATGGGGCGAAAATAAATGCAGAAAAAACAAAGACTATTAGTAATATATTTTTCAATGATAACCATTTATTTATTATTATAGCGACTGGGTGTTGGGCGTATTTTTTGATTGTATGTTCAACCTGTTCTAAAAGGGTATTAAAACCAGGGAAAATTATCGGCAATATTTTAAAAACAACTATAATCCAAATTACCCTAACAATAAAAGATGCAATGCTATTATTGTGTGCTGCTGTTATGTAACTATATAAATACCAAAAGAATAAGTTGATAATTATTAATAATAAATAGTTGAAAACAAATTTTTTCATAATTCAACTCCATAATAATCAGTGGAGTGCATTATTTAGGGCAGACCACATCGTGTATTAATCAGACATCATGTAATTAGTCCCAAGAATCAAGCACAGCATTAAGTACCTTTAATTTGTCTAACGGGAGTTGCTTTACTTTATCGCACACCTGCTTAACTTCAGGTGGCAGTGGTTCCGGTTCCTGGTTGTTGGCGAAGAAGTCAGAGAGGGTGATGCCTAGGGCGGAAACAATCCTCTCAAGAACATCGAATGTTGGCATCTGTTGACCAGACTCAATGCGGCTTAATGTACTTTGAGCAATATCAGCACGCTTGGCAAGCATGTTCATGCTTATATTCTGTTGAGTACGTACGGTCTTAATTTTTAGGCCGAGATCCATTTTAAAATCATCCCTTATATAAAAATATGCTTATTTGCATTATACAGTATATTTTTTTACAATTACTATGCAAAAACGCATTGACAAACAATGCGTAAATGCATAGAATAGTTATAGGGAAAATCATAGGTGGTGATGCGAATGAGGTTAGGTGAAAAAATCCAAAAATTGCGTGAATCTAAAAACTGGTCTCAGCAACATCTTGAAGAGGTTTCCAAGGTTACGCAGTCTTCAATATCACGTATTGAAAAAGGCATTTTAAACAATCCAGGAATTGAGACTTTACGTAAAATCGCAACCGCCTTGGGTGTAACCATATCAGAGTTACTAGAAGAAGAACCGCCCAATAAGGCGGGCTAACCCATTTCCTTATAACACACACCGGGCTGGTTAGTGTTTTTATTTGTGAAAGATGCCTATCTAAAAAGCTTATCACACTGACTTTGAAAACTGTGTTATAACCTGTCGATATTCATTACATGCCGCTTAAATACTAAGTTAATTAATTAGTTAAAAGATTGAGAAGTGAACGATGTAGAGATAGGTAAGAGACTAGGGTTGTCAACGCTGAAAAAAATGCAATATAAGTAGGACGATAGAACTAGAGAAAATACCACAAATTACCTCGTTGTAAAAATTTAGAAGTATGTTAATGAGGGATGGAGGGGTGGAGGAATATATTCCGATGAAGCCCGCTTTATGACAGATGTTTTTAGCAAAAAACAGTAAAAATATATTTATTAAGGTTCGGCGAAGTGTGCGGAACGGAAGGATGTGGGGAAAGGTGTGCAATGTAGGGTGTAATCAAAAAACGGACATTTTGGATAAATATATAAATGCTTACTATTATTGTCGCATGAAACCGGTTGATATTGCGAGGTTGATAGGCGTTTCGTCAAGTGCTGTAGAAAAAGGCTTAAAACGATACGATCATGAAAGCTATAAAATAGAAAAAGTCCTTCGTAAACGCGATAATTTAGAAAAACGAAGAACACAAATAAGGGAAAACGTGCGTAATTTTAGAAAACAGCGTACTCCATACTATCTAGTTGCCAGAAGAGCCCTATCAGACCCCGAGATTTTAACATTACTACGTCGTGCATACTTTGACGGAATAGAAAAGTATTACTCTTTACAAACATTAGCTGTTACTTTATTGAGGAGTATCACTAAAAGTAATAAGATAACAACCACTAAAGCCATACAAATACTTGCATTAATAAATACCGCAAAGGAAGTTGATGAGTTAGCGGAAAAACATATGTGTTTTAGATATATACCCGAAGCAAAACAGATAATACATCCAGTGCCAATGATTGCCCAAGTTGATGTCGAGAAACTAACACCTTTAAAGGCTAAAAGAATTGCTAATTATGAACATAGGATAGCACGAGCAAGCTTAGCTGGAGTACCCGGCTATACAATTTTAGACTTAAGAAAGGCATTAGATAATAATGATTTTGCGTTGGCTTACATAAAAGCGAGACAAGCTATAAATCAGGCAGGTTATGTAAGTTTAGAAACCACCACTGAGAGTATAGCAAATAATACTAGCAAAATAATTAATCCGTCAGAGCTGCAATTATTAAAAGAGGATTTTACAGAACAAACGCTCTCAATGTCAAAAGCACCTGACAAACCAACACTATCAGAATTAAATAGTACAGAAGTGCGTAAAAAAGTTAAGAGTTGGATAGCCCAGGCTAATGCAATAGAAAAACAATCAACTAGCTGGGGTAATAGATCAAGAAACGGCAAGAAAGGAAAAGGCGGTGGCGTAATAAATATAGAAGATAGACAAAAGTTAAGTGCGGTAAACGGCTACTAGATAGGGGGGTTAATATACAAATTGAAGATGGAGGTGAAATTAGGATCTATCAGGATGTTTAATGTAGAAAAATGTGGTAAAATAATAACCGGGAATACATAACTAACTAACGGGCCTCACCTGCCGGGGATGGAAACATCCATGAAAGGGGGTGAGGCGGGATGATTACCATAAGTAACGCAATACAGATTGTAATAGCTATCATCCTACTTATCACCCTAGTAGTGTTAATCACCGACCGTCGTAAGTAGTTAAAAACCCTTAAACTGCTTCCAACAGTTTAAGGGTTTAAGATGAAAACCTCGGTATGTGAGGCACCCAAGCCGTTTTGTTAGTTATTAGTATTCCCACTTATATTATCATCAATAACTTCCATTTTGTCAACGGTAGATATATATAAGGAGTGTGATAATTAATGAAAAGATTATTAGCTTTTACTGTTAATAGCTTTACTACAATTTTTTTATTTTTAAGGACGCCTACCGGATTGGGAGGTCGGTGGGCTGCGGAAAACACCTCCCTTAAAAGCCCCGCATAGGTCAAATGCGGGGCTTTTTAAAATGAAATATAACAATTAAGATCGTCGATAATTATCGGCGATTTTCTTTTTTTAGAGAACCAACAACAAATTTAGCAAATGTACAAACTGTGGGTACATATATTATAACGGGGAGGGATTTATCTATGAAAAGCAAACCTCAACAAGAAACAAAGAAGCCTTTGGTAAGTCTGACCGTTCAGTATTCTAAAGAAGGAAATGGCCTTAACGATGCCTATAAACTTCTATCCAAAAAGGTGCTGGAACGGAGGTTGTCTTTTTGCAAGCGGCAATCTATATCCGGGTAAGTACAGATGACCAGGCAAAACATGGCTACAGTTTAGCTGACCAACGCGAGGCTTGCTGTAGCCGTGCTCGTTTTTTAGGTGCTAAAGAAATACTAACTTTTTCTGATGAAGGTATCTCTGGGACCATTTTAGAACGGCCAGGCCTTACAAAAATGAGGGAAGCGGCTAGGGATGGACGATTTCAAGTGCTTATAGTCCGTGACCCGGATCGTCTATCTCGTAAATTAGCACACCAATTACTTATCACAGAAGAATTAGAAAAAACAGGTGTGAAACTAGAGTTTTTAGACTTCGAGTGGAAAGATACCCCGGAAGGACGTCTGTTTTACTCTATTCGTGGAGCAATTGCTGAGTTTGAACGGGAAAAAATTAAGGACAGAATGGGCAGAGGCAAGGACCAAAAGGCTAAGCAAGGTGGTATACCGGTAAATTTTGACGTCTTTGGCTATAACTATAGTCCTGAGACGGGAAAAGTTACGCATAAAGAACAGGAAAGAAAAACTGTTTGTGATATGTTCAATTGGTTCATTAGTGAAGATATTGGTGCAAATGGTATTGCGAAACGCCTAAATGAACGCGGAATACCTACACGGCGGGGGGTTGCAAAGTGGCATCGGCAGGTAGTAAAACAAATTCTATCGAATACGGTATATATTGGCCAGTGGAAATACAAAGATATCATCATAGAGGTGCCTAATATTATCACTGAGGATGTATATAGAAAGGCACAGGAAAAGCTCAAAGAAGCCCGCAGGTTATATGCCGGCAAAAAAAAGCATGGTTATCTATTATCGGGTTTACTAACCTGTGCTGATTGTGGTAACACCATGACCGGGGTTTACGCAAGTTGGTGGGGGAAAAGAGAAAGAAGATATACCTGCAATAAGAGCTGCCAAGGTTATAAAAATGAGGGATGTCGCCCAATTAAAATGATACTGGCTGAGGTTCTGGAAAATACCGTTTGGAACCAGGTACAAGTGTGGCTAAAAGACCCCGAACGCTTAGCACAGGAAGCAGTAGGCCATTTAGCTGGACAAGAGAACCTTAATGAACAGATTAATGCTATCAATAAACATCTTGAAGATGTAAATAAAGGACAAAAATCGGTTATTAATTTAGTAGCTAATGGGTTAATTGAAGTAGATGATATTAAAGAAAAATTGGCAGAGCTGAAACGTCGTCAAGAGAAGTTGGAAAATCGAAAAGAAGAGCTTGTACTTTTACAAAAACAACAGCAAGACTCATTTGAGAGGGTTGCGGAACTTAAGGAAATTTCACGAGCAGTTCTAGACAAACTAGATGAACTAGATTTTTCTGAAAAAATCTCATTAGTAAGGGCTTTGATTAAACAGGTAGTTGTTTCTGGCCGAGGAGTTCCCGGAAGAAATGGACTAAAATTTATTAAAGTGACAGTGCTAGCTAAAATTCCCGAACAAGCCGAAGGCACTTTAGAAAGAAAAGGATGAAGATTAGCTAGTTATATATAGGAAGGAAATACCGCTTTACTCTTGTCAGCGGCATTTCATTTTCAATACAGCGTGCGGCGTAAGTGGCTAAGCGGGTGCCTTTGTGGCGGTTAAAGGTTTTAATGGCCTTTATTAACCCTATGGTACCAATTGATATCAGATCATCCATATCGTTGTCGCCGTCAAATTTTTTTGCGATATGCGCCACCAGCCGGAGATTGTGCTCAATTAATATATCTTGCGCTTTTTCATCGCCTTTTTCTAAGAGAAGGAGATACTTGGCTTCCTCCGATTCAGAAAGGGGTTGGGGAAAGGTGTTGCTGGCAATGAAAGATATCAGCAATAACAGGCCGTTTAAGACGGAGAGTACAGTGATGGTCCAAAGACCTGGCAGCATTAACAACCCTCCAATAACTATATTGATAACAATACAGTGTATGGGATAGGTTGTTTAAGTGTGATGGGTTAAGTAAGGTATTAAGTACCAATCATCCGGAATTGTAACATAAACTCATGGCTTAATTTACTTGAATACCAATCCTTTGTATAGAAAAAGGCATATCTAATTAACCAAGCAAACCTTGGGAGCAGGGGTTTAAAAATTCCGTTACTGTGCCTTGTTATAGTAATAAGGAAAAATTACAAAAAAGAAGGAAAAGTATCTATATGGGTTGAATTTTACAATATCAATTTTCGACATAAGTTTTCCAAATAGTCAAACTATAAAAATATTCAATCTTAGAGGTGCTTTCCTTGAAAATCTTACTTAGCCTTTACCTATTTATTGCGGTTGTATTAACCCAGTTTTCGGCCGCATATCTTTATTCAAAGGGTAGAACTAACCACCGGAAGGTATTCTCTGCCTTAACTTTATGTGTTAGCGTTTATTTATTTGGCTATTTAATGATTATCAACAGCAGTAATCTGCAAGAAATGATCTTTTGGAATCAGATTCAATATCTGGGCTTGCCCTTTATTTCTGCGCTTTGGCTGATGGTGGCCCTCTTATATAATAAATATATCCTGAAAAAGCGGATGTTGATCTTACTATTTTTCGTACCTGTAATTACTTTTATTATGCGGCTAACCAATTCTTGGCATCATTTCTTTTATAAATCTTGGGAGATAAGAGAGCTTTTTGGGTATTATTCCCTCTACATGGAAAGAGGTTTTTGGTACTATGTTAACATTTCATATACAGTATTGTGTTTGTTTTTTGCTATTTACATTTTATACTTTGGATACCAAAAGAATCAGACCAGCTACGCCAGAACCCATTTTTTTATTTTCTTTCTAGCTTCCCTACTTCCCATCATGGGGATCATGCTGATTCTTTTTGCTTTCGATAAGTGGAACATTGATTATACTGCTTTGATAATGCCCATTTCTTTGCTCATTATAAGTTATGGCATTTTAAAATACGATTTTATGGAAATAAGAACGTTAGTCAGAGAAACAATTTTTGAAAACCATATTGCCGCTATGCTGATCTTAGAAGATCTAAAGATAGTAGACTACAACAAGGCGGCGAAGAAGTTTTTTGGTGCGCTCAACATTTCTTTAAATAATTATTCTTTAGAGCATATTTTTAACCGACAACCGGAGCTGTTGGAAATTTTAAAAAGTGATACTACCAGGGATTTTTCTTTGCTTATCGATGGAAAAGAACGATTTTTTGAGATTGACGTGGTGCAGTTGGGTAATCCTCATGTTAGAAGCAAGAGGATGCTTAAATCTATCCGTGATATTACGGAAAAGAAAAAGATTCAGGAAAAATTAAAGATTTTAGCTACTACAGACTCTTTAAGCGGTCTCTATAACCGGACAGAATTTATGAGGTTGGCTCAAAGGGAGTTTGTTTGGGCCAAAAGACATAATGAGGAATTATCTTTATTAATGATGGATCTGGATTGTTTTAAAGCTATCAACGATACCTTTGGACATGCGGCAGGAGATGAAGTGATTCGTAAAATGGGAAAGATAATAATGACTGGTTTTCGCAAAACAGATATTGCCGGGCGTTTAGGGGGGGAAGAATTTGCCGTAATTTTAAAAAATACATCTTTTCAGGAAGCAAAAAAGGTGGCTGAGCAGTTTCGGAAGACTGTGGCTAATACAAAAGTGATTTACGGGAAGCAGGAAATTAGTTTTACTGTAAGCATCGGAGTAGCGGCAATATCTGGCGGCATTAGCAATAAAAAAAATATTGAAGATGTTTTAAAAGAGGCAGATGATGCCCTGTACAAGGGAAAAGCAAAAGGACGTAATTGTGTTGCCACTATGGAGTAAAACCCACCTTGCAAAAACAAGGTGGGTTTCTAAAAATAGCATCTTATTTTGTACTTACTGTAGTGTTATACGGTAGGTTATGTTTTTATAGCTATCACTTCCTGTGGGCACACCGCTAAAAACAATTTCTTTTTCATTTACCCATAGTAAATTTAAAATAAACTGCATATCAGAAGCTAACTGTACCTTATCACCGGTTTCGGGGTTAACTGCCCAAAGACTACCGCTGTCGCTATATAAAAGGTGTCCGCTGTCCGGCGACCAGGCCAAAAGCACACCGTACCCCGCATTTACTTCCACCAGATTGGCACCAATATTAAGCTCACTGTCTATGGCATCAACTTTAATAATACTTTTTCCGTCATCAGTTTGACCCGATATATAGGCTATGCGCTGTTTGTTGGGTGATATTGCAAAATTATTAATGGCTTCTACCACTTCTTTTTCTTTACCGGAATTAAGGTTTAGGGCAATAACTGTTCCCATGGGATGGTTCTTATCATTATTACTGAGATACATTAAAGTATCCTTGTTATAAAATAATGGCCTTGTCTTTAAATTACGGTCACCCTTGGCAGTGATGTTAGAAAATTTGTTGTTTTGGGGGTTATATAAAAAAATTTCACCGCTTTGCCCATCGTAATAGGGTACTGCCAATTCACCTTCCGATGACCAGCAAAGGTAGGCCGTTGCCAGAGGAAAACTTGCTGATTGAAGTTGTTTTTTTTCACCCATCACCTCATTAGCCATTACATAGGGTGTAAACATTTCTTCGGTGTTTTCCGTAAAAGCAATGGTTTTGCCGTCAGGGGAATAGCGGGCAAAACCCTGATGTTTGCCCATTTCTGCATTGCTTAGTTTGACCACTGTTTTGTCTGCCAGATTCATGGTGTAAAGATGATGGGACGGAGCCATTTCACCGGGGGAGTCACTTTCAGGCACATCTTCATCCCAGGAAAAAAGAAGTGTTTTGCCGTCGGAAGAAATATCCCATGCTCTACCCTTATGTAGTTCTTCGATACTTTCCACAGCCATTACCTGTTCTTGGGGTTTGGGAAGTATCTTTACTTCATCTTCCCGGTTGGGCTTTTCACCGCAACCCACCATACCCAGCACCATGGCACCGACCAACAATAAACCAATTATTTTTTTCATTAAATAATACCTCCTTGCAGTGACTTTTTATCTTATATAAACAAATTATATCTTGCAACTGTTTCAAAGCCACTACAACAATGTTTCAATGTTGTAACAGTTTTACAGTGGTCACCGTTCCACCGCCCTGACGGTTGC
This sequence comes from Desulfofalx alkaliphila DSM 12257, assembly GCF_000711975.1. Classification (NCBI taxonomy): domain Bacteria; kingdom Bacillati; phylum Bacillota; class Clostridia; order Eubacteriales; family Peptococcaceae; genus Desulfofalx; species Desulfofalx alkaliphila. Next base: position 17,172 of record NZ_JONT01000025.1, read on the forward strand.
TTATCTCAATATGACCCTTGTGCTTATCAATTATTTCTTTAGCAATGGCCAGCCCCAAGCCGGTTCCGCCCACCACCCGGGCATTGGCGGCCCGATAAAAACGATCAAATACCTTTTTTAAATCCTCCGGCGGAATCCCAGGCCCCCGGTCACTGACGGTAAAGTAAATATATTTATCTTTGCAGTAAAGGTTGACCTCCACCTGGCTTTGGGCGGCAGAAAACTTAATAGCGTTGTCCAAAAGATTAACAACAACTTGGGTTAGCTTTTCGCTGTTGCCTAAAATGCACACATCCGGCTGTAGGTTGGTATTTAAGGTAACGCTATGCTTGTTTGCCCGCATTTGCATTTTGCCCACTGTTTCTTCTATCAGTTCAGTTAAATTTAATTGGGAAAAAACTAACTCTTCCCGCTCGGCATCGATGCGTGACAGCAGCAGTAATTGGTCTACCAGCCTCGCCAACCGGGCAGATTCATTGTTTAAATGATAGACTGCCTTTTCTAAATCTGGCCGACCCTTTACTTCGTCAGTCAAGTATTCTGCATAGCCTTTAATGGCAGTGAGGGGGGTGCGCAGCTCATGGGATACATTGGATACAAACTGCCGCTGCCGTTGAATATAGTCTTGTAGTTCTTTGCCCATTTCATTGAAGCTGCGGCTTAACCGGCCCAATTCATCGCTGCGGCTGCTTTTGACAGGATAAAAATCACGGTGGGCAAAACGCTCAGTGGCTGCCACCAGCTGCTTAATGGGTTTGACCATCACCCTAGCGATATAAATACTAAGTAAAGTAATCAGTATACCAAAAACCACAGCCCCGGTCAGCAATATACCGGTGGTGGCGCTTAACACTTGGTTTAAAAAATTTAAAGGATAAACGAATTCCAGCACTCCGATGGTTTTTCCTTGTAACTCAATGGGGGCTGCAAAGTAAACTTGGTTGTTGCGGATAAGATAGGCGTAATCTCCCGCCAATGCATGGTTTAATGACCGGGGCATTTGCTCGGTAACGGCGGCTGTTTGCTCTACACCGTCCACCGATGCACTTAACAAATTAAGGTTGGCATCATATATTCGTACGCTTCTGTTGCCGGCACTTAAATTATTAGTGATGCGGGAAGCTGTTTCTTCTAACCCCCGGCTTGCTGCGCCCTCTAACAGTAAAACTTGAGTGACATAAACACCAGCGGTACGGCTCTGCTCCATTAAATCCTGCTCCACTGCGGCCATTCCGTAATGTTCAATACCCCTTAACACTGCCATGCCCACCAGCGACATGACCAACAAGGTGGCGGCCAGGTAATAGACAATCAACCGGGTACTAAAATTCATATTATGCCTCCCCAAACCGATAGCCAAAACCATATACAGTTATAATGTGCCTGGGCTTAGAGCTATCAACTTCAATTTTTTTGCGCAGCCGGGTGATGTGAATATCCACTGAACGGCTGTCACCGGTATAATCATAACCCCAGGCCTTAGACATCAACTCATCCCGACTAAAAACCCGCAGGGGGTTGCTGGCCAAAACCGCTAGCAGTTGAAATTCCCGGGGAGTTAAGGCCACCGGTTTATTGTCTTTGGTCACCGTCTTATTGGTCAAGTTTATTTCTAAATTATGGTGGGTGATAATGTTGTTGCCGGCTGGCATAGCTTTATCGCCCAAGCGGCGCAGCAGGGCCTTTACCCGGGCCAGCAGTTCCCGGCTGTCAAAGGGCTTAGTGATATAGTCGTCTGCCCCCAGTTCCAAGCCTAACACCTTATCCACCACGTCATTTTTTGCGGTGAGCATTATGATGGGGGTGCGGTAGCGGGAGCTAATTTCCTTACACACATCATGGCCACTGATGTCCGGCAACATTAAATCCAGCACCACCAAATGGGGCTTAAAGCGGGCTGCCAACGCCAGACCACTGCCACCGTCGGCGGCGGTGGCAACCCGGTAACCTTCTCTGACCAGCACCATTTCCACCAAATCGCGAATGGCAGGTTCATCATCTATAACTAGAATTTTTTGCATATTACTGTCTCCTTCTAGGTTTATGACAATATTCGACCATTTTTACATTATATCACCGGTTTATGCAGGTTGCACATAAGATACAAGCATGGCATTATAGTTATATACAACAGACACTGCTATAACAAATAAAAAAACATATGATAAAAAAGTAGTACCGTTAAATTTATGTGAAGCCCGAGCAGAGGCAATACAATAAAGGTAACTTTACTGTATTGCTTTTTTTACGTCCAAAAAGCAACATAATGGGAGGTGCTTCAAATTGAAAAAACAGGCAATTATATCCCCAGGTAGGCCAATCCAAATATCAAGGGACGGGGGAACCACATGGTTTACCACAGCCATTAAAGATGTATGCGAGGATATTATCAGCATAATGTTACCTTATCAAAAAACACCATATATTAAAATACCGCTGGTGCTAAGTAAAGGGGATAAGCTGATAGTAAGGTTAACAATAGAAAACTTTTGTTTTATCTTCGAAACTAGGGTGGCAGATTGCAAAGATAAATACTACCATCTGACTTACCCTAAAAAGCTAGAACGTGTTAAAAGAAGAAAAAACATACGCTTACCAATCAGGCTGTATGTTAGATATTCCTGCTATGGCAGCAACTTAATACACTTTAGAAATGCCACTACCATAGATTTAAGCTGTGGTGGCATGAAACTGCTTGTTGTTGAAGGGATTAAACCAAACACGCAGATATTGGTCGCTTTTAAATTGCCTACCAAAGAGAATCCAAATACTATAGCAATCAAAGGACGGGTGACACATTGTAAGAAGGTAGATTATTATGACGATTTTTATCATGTGGGAATTAAATTTGAAGACATCACAGAGCAACTGGAATCGCAAATAGCCAGATACATTTTTAATAAAATGATTGAAATGCGAAAGGCAAAAGTCTACTAAAAATATACATAATTAGCGGGAAAGTTGTATGTTTAGCAGTGTAACCCACCGTGCAGGTAAATAACCTGCACGGCTTTATTTTTACTTAAGTCTGCCCCTCATCGGCAATTAATAATAAAGCAGTGTTGTGGTATGGCACAACTGTGGTATAATAATTAACCAAATATTAAATATTATAAAGGCCAAACTATTATAGTTAAGTAAAGCCCATTTAGAGGTAATACAGGCACAAGTTTTTCTGTATTGCCCTTTTTATTTTTAATATCAATAAAATAGGAGGTGCATTGTCTATAGAACAAAAGATAATTACTGTCGGTATGCCAATAGATATATCAAGGGATGGGGGAGCCACCTGGTGTATCTCAACCGTCAAAGATATCCGAGAGGGGATCATGAGCATAACGCTACCTTATCAGCAGTCACCATATATTAAGATGCCTTTGGCACTAAGTAAAGGAGATCGGGTACAAGTAAGGGTAAAAATAGATAATTATTGTTTTCAATTGGATACTTGGGTAACAGATTGCAAAGATAAATACTATCACCTGCCTTACTTCCGAAAAATGAGACGCGTTGACAAAAGAAAACAAGCACGTCTACCAATCGCGCTGGATGTTAAATATTCCTACTACGGTTGTAACTTAATACAATTTAAAGATGCCACTACGGTGGATTTAAGCGGTGGTGGCATGAAAATGCTGGTTATGGAAGAAATAAAGGCAAACACGCCGCTGTTAGTTGTTTTCACACTACCTACCAATCAGATTCCAAAGGCAATACTTATAAAAGCCCGGGCAACCCACTGTAAGAAGATAGATTTTTATGACAATATTTATCACGTGGGAATCAAGTTTGAAAACATTACAAACCAAATAAAATCGCAATTATTAAGATACATTTATAAAAAAATAGTTGAAAAAAAGGCAAAAGTCTATTAATAAAAGGTTATGTCGATATTTGCTGGAAAAATATGTACATAATTAGCAGGAAATCTACATGTTTGATAGAAATATAGTACATACTAAAAATTCATTTTATTTTACGGGAACGATGAAGTACAGTTTGTATTTGGGCACTTGAGCTGTATTGAGTTAGTAGTGCAACCCACCGTGCAGGCCATTTACCTGTGCGGTTTTTAAATTAGCGCCAGGAAGGACGTTGTATCTATATGGACAAACAATTATTTAATGGGTTAAATGATTATCAATCTGAGCAGCAGAGGTGTGTATGTAACAAATTACTGTGCGTAATTAAGGGCAACAACATAGAAATTAAATGTAACAAATGTGAGAGAATTATGGTGATTAAAACCAAGGGTATTGAACAAATTGAAGTCAAATAGCCATAAGCAATTAATAATATCGAAAGTAAAGCCCAACGAGTATTAAAAACGGTGATAAAATCCCCATAAGGGGGAATTTAAAACCGGTGTTGACATAGAAAATACCAGCATAATTTGATGGTGATTAAGTATCTGTAACAATAAGTATATGAGACAGATAACCCAGCAATGTATTTAGTGAAGAGCATTTACCTTTACCGTTACCGAAGGAAGTAACGGTGAAAATGGAGACAACAACAATGGTGGCGAGGGCAGCGATAGCGATCAAAGTGAAGGATAAGATAAGTATATCTAATCCTGTTTTTCGTCTAACCTATCAACAACCATAGCGAACAACCGACAACAAGCCCCGTGGGAGAGCAAGCAATTTAAGCTCTTTCACGGGGCTTTTTCTTTTGGGTATAATACCGGCGGCAGGGGTGGTATGGGGAAGAGGAGTTTTTATGTGTATTTGGTATAAAAAAACCAATTGTATTGTGAATCCTAAGCAAGTTAGGGGGGCATAAATTGAAAATAAGCCGGCTTGATTATGTAAATATCAGAGAAATATGGTAACATGAAGCGGCAGACTTTACCACCTGGTTGGCAAATAATATTGATTACATAAATGAAAAACTGGGATTTACTTTGAATGTTTTAGAGACAGAAAAGCAAATAGGATCTTCAATGTGGATATCTATTGTGAAGATGAGCAGGGAAAACTATAGGATTTTCGAAGTAAAGGACAAGGACGCTGACGGCTTTTTAGTATCCTTTTTTAAGTGTCTGGGACACACCTTAGGAGCAATCAAGCTCTTAAGGGCTGGGGTTAGCTGTTGTTGTATATGTTGTTTAATTTACTAATGGTTATTATAATAGTATGTGTAGTATATAAAACAATTAAGGGGTAATAGTCATGAAAGCAAATAATATAACCTGCGTCCAAATAGTACGCTTCTTTTTTAATTTTTTTGAGAAAAGGGAATGGTCCCCTGGTGAGCAAGCGCCTTTAGATAATATTGTAAAGGCCGATAAAGTAATGCCTGAGGCAGTAAGGGAACTAAACAGCTTTTTAACAGAACGTTTGGATAGAATTGCTACCATGATGGAACTGCTTTTAGATGCCCACAGTAACTGGGCCATTACAGGTAAAAAAGATAAAATAATCATGGAAACCAATTCCTTTGATTTTAACGATGCACTGAAGTTATTAAAGGAAAATGGCTTTAACGATGATGAGTTCATATTAAAAGTAGAATACGAACGAAAGTGGGGAATGTTATAAAAAAAGGGTACCTGAGTTTTTCTTCAGGTACCCTTTAAAAATTACTTGGCAGCAACAGCAATCCAATAGCTACCCAGTAGTACTACCGACATAATGTAGCCTAGGGGTACGTTTATTAGTACACCGGTTGTAAAGGCTGCAAAAGGTCTCCATCCCACTGAAGTTAATTCTTTAAAACGAGTAGTTAATCCAATGGCTAGGAAACAGAATATAAAGGCCCAAGTTCTAAGGGTTTTAATGGGTGCAATAATATCTGTGTTTACAGCAGCAGTAGTTGCAGCATCTGCACCGGCAAGTACCATGGTAACAAGGGCTGATGCTAAAAAGAAACCAAAAACAAATTTAGGGAATCTATGCCATATTTCGCTTGCATCAGGCTTGGTTCCATCTTCCCTTTTTTCCCACTTGGTAATGGAAATTAGGGCCAGTAGGAAACACCAAATGCCCACAAACATATCACGACCTACTACTTTCATTAAAGTAAAGGTGGTAATAGCTCCGTCGCCAATGGCAGCTGCAGCAGCAATCCCTGCTGCATCAGCAAATTCCGATGTGCCAATCCAAGCACCGGCAGGACCTTCCGGAATGCCAAATAACTTAATTAATATGGGCAAGGCATAAATCATTACCACAGCCCAAACTACCACTAAGGAAATAGATACTGATACGTGTTTTTGATCTGCTTTTACAGAACCACTGATGGCAATGGATGCCGTTACACCGCAAATAGAACCACCGGCAGCCAAAGTAGAAGCAAATCGCCTATCTAACTTAAATAATTTTGTGCCAGACCAATAGATAGCCAGGAAAGTTGCTACAGCAATCACTGTAGCTTGTCCAAAGGCTATGGGACCGCTTTGCATAATTAAAGTAAAGGGTAATGTTGCACCTAATAACACAATACCTACTTTTACATAGAATTCTGTTCTTAGGGCAGATTCAAACCATTTGGGAATATTCATAGTATTACTGATGATCATACCAACGCCGAGGGCAACCAGAGGAGCTTCCAGGTTATATTTAATAGCCCACTCCCATGCACCGAAAATTGATACAACAATACTCATCAGAAAAATAACCATAAATCCGGGAACAAACTCACTTAATTTATGCCCCATAATTTTTACTGCAAGAGAGAAAAGCCCCATAAATAGCAAAAACAAAAGCACTATAGAGCCAAACCCTTCCTGCAAAGCGGCAGTCACAGTACTGAATTCTGACCAGTTTGGTATCTTTACAGCCACCGGTTTAATGGAACTTCCCATTTTAAACAGCAAAATTGACACTAATACCAAGCCTGTGAACTTGCAAATTAAACCAGCACCTCATTTTCACAATATATCAGCACATTTTCCGGTCCAATGTGCAACAATTGCAAATTAAATTAGATTTTGTTCCAAGGATTTTTCACATTTGCACGATGTTTTAGCAGCTGAAACAATTAGGAAAAAGAGCCAAAATAAATAGAAAAACCGGTTGGCAATCACCAACCAGTAGTTAGATACCGGCCTCTTCAGCCGCCAAATGAACCACACTGTCATCAATA
>NZ_JONT01000026.1 GCF_000711975.1 Desulfofalx alkaliphila DSM 12257
AAAACTATGAGTACAAAAAAGATAGGAAGTGTACTGGTATTAGGTGCAGGAATTGCAGGTATACAGGCATCACTGGACCTGGCCGAGTCAGGCTACTACGTGCACCTGGTGGAGAGCAGTCCTGCCATAGGCGGCACCATGCCCGCCCTTGACAAAACCTTTCCCACCAACGACTGTTCAATGTGTATACTGTCCCCAAAACTGGTGGACTGCGGCCGTCACTTGAACATTAACGTAATGACCACCAGCGAGCTGGTAAAGCTGGAAGGGGAGCCGGGCAACTACAAGGCCACCATAAGAACCCGTGCCCGCTACGTGGACCCGGAAAAATGTACCGGCTGTGGCTCCTGTGCAGAGAAATGTCCGGTAAAAGTAGACGACAGCTTTAACCAAGGCCTGGACAAAAGAAAAGCCATATACAAACTCTATGCCCAGGCATACCCCAATGCCTACGCCATTGACGGAGACAGGTGCTTAAAACTGAAAAAGCCCAAGGCCTGCGGTAAATGCTTAGAAGCATGTCAAGCGGACGCCATCGACCACACCATGGAAGATACCGAGACAGTAATAGAAGTAGGGGCAGTAATTTTAATGCCCGGTTTTGACGCCTTTGACGCCAAAAAGCTGGACTACTACGGCTACGGCAAAGTACCCAACGTAATAACCAGCTTAGAATTTGAGCGTATACTATCAGCATCCGGACCCTTTGGCGGCCACCTGGTACGCCCGTCAGATCACAAGGAGCCCCAAAAGATAGCCTGGATTCAATGCGTAGGTTCCCGTAACTGCAAAGAGGACCACGGCTACTGCTCATCTGTATGCTGCATGTATGCCATCAAAGAGGCGGTAATTGCCAAAGAGCACAGCAAAGCCGAACTGGACACCGCCATTTTCTACATGGACATGAGAACCTACGGCAAAGAATTTGAAAAATACTACAACCGCGCCGTAGAAGAAAACGGCGTAAGATTTTTAAGAAACCGCATATACGAAGTGACAGCCGGCGAAGACGGCGCAGTAAACATTCGCTATGCGCTGGAAGACGGAAAGATACAGGTGGAACAATTTGACCTGGTAGTACTGTCCGTTGGCTTAGAGCCTAAGAAAGAAGCGGTGGAACTGGCAGAAAAGCTGGGCATAGAACTAAACCAATACAAATTCTGCCAACCCCAAGGTCTGACCGGCATAGCCACCAACAAAGAAGGCATATACGTGGCGGGAGCATTTTCCGGTCCCCGGGATATACCCGAGACAGTAATGCAAGCCAGTGCAGCGGCCGGTGAAGTGCAAGCCCTCTTGGCCGAAGCCAAAGGCACCCTGACCAAAGAAAAAGAATACCCGGCAGAACAAGATGTAACCGGAGAAGTTGTGCGCACAGGCGTATTTGTTTGCCACTGCGGCATAAACATCGGCGGCGTGGTGGACGTACCCAGCGTAGTTGAATACGCCAAGACCCTTCCGGGCGTAGTATTTGCCACCGACAAAATCTATGCCTGCTCCCAAGACTCTGCCGGACAAATAAAAGAGGCAATAGAAGAACACAAGCTAAACCGTGTGGTGGTAGCCTCCTGCAGTCCTCGGACACACGAGCCCATGTTCCAAGAGACCCTGAAAGAAGCAGGCCTAAACCCCCACCTGTTTGAACTGGCCAACATCAGAGACCAATGTTCATGGGTACACATGAACGAGCCTGAAAAGGCCACCGAAAAATCCAAAGACCTGATAAAAATGGCAGTAAACAGAGTGCGCCTGGCACAGCCGATACATCCGGTAACCCTGGACATGAACCACGACGTTTTAGTAATCGGCGGCGGCGTATCCGGAATGAACAACGCCCTAAACCTGGCTAGCCAAGGCTACCAAGTATACCTGATAGAAAAAGAAGCAGAACTGGGCGGAATAGCCCGCCGCATGACCTACGGCATGAACGGCGAAGACATACCGGCCTACCTAAACCAACTGATTGACCAAGTAAAAAGCAACGACAAAATCAAAGTATACACCGGTGTAGAAATAGCCGACGTAAACGGCTTTATGGGCAACTTCACCACCAAACTGACCAACGGCGAAGAACTAAAACACGGTGTGGCCATAATAGCCACCGGAGCCCAAGAATACAAACCGGAAGAATACCTGTACGGAGAGAACCACCGGGTACAAACCCTGCTGGAAATGGAAAACGAAATAGCCAAGGGCAACTTTGACAAAGTCAACAACGTAGTAATGATCCAGTGCGTGGGCTCCCGTGACAGCGAACGCCCATACTGCAGCCGTATCTGCTGCACCAAATCAATCAAACTGGCCTTAAAAATCAAAGAACGCCGTCCCGAAGCCAACGTATACATTCTCTACCGGGACATCAGAACCTACGGCTTCTTTGAAGACCTGTACACCGAAGCACGGCAAAAGGGCGTAATCTTCATCAGATACAGCGAAGACAACAAGCCGGTGGTAGAACTGACCCCCAGCAGCCTAAAAGTAACAGTGACCGACCACGTGCTGGGAGAGCCGATAGAAATTCAAACAGACGCAGTGGGTCTGGCCTCGGCCATCGTACCCCCGCTGGAAACAAACAAAAAACTGTCCCAGTTCTTTAAAGTACCGTTAAACCAAGAAGGCTTCTTCCTAGAAGCACACCTAAAACTACGTCCTGTGGACTTTGGAACCGACGGAGTATTCATGTGCGGTTTAGCCCACGGTCCAAAGAACATGGAAGAAAACATTTCCCAGGCCAAGGCAGCGGCAGGGCGTGCGGCCACCGTACTGGCTAAGCGCGACATCATAGTAGAAGGCAAGAGCGCAGTGGTAGACAAGAAGAAGTGCGCAGCCTGCGGAGCCTGTGAAGCAATCTGCCCGGCCAAGGCAGTACAAGTGGATTTAGAAGAAAAAGTGGCAGTGGTCAACGAAGCTCTGTGCAAGGGATGCGGTGCATGCTCCTCCTCTTGCCGGTGTGGTGCCATCAATATCAAAGGCTGCACTGACGAGCAAATAATGGCCATGGTGAGCGCCCTTTAAGATGAGCTCACTCACTGAAAGACAGGAGGGTAGACAAATGTCATACGAACCCAAAGTGGTAGCCTTTTTATGTAACTGGTGTAGCTATGCCGGTGCGGACCTGGCGGGAGTAGGCAGACTTCAATATCCCCCCAACGTACGCGTTGTACGGGTTCCGTGCTCGGGTAGAATCAACCCCTTATTTATCTTTTCGGCCTTAAGAAACGGAGCAGACGGTATACTAACCTCCGGTTGCCACCCCGGAGACTGCCACTATGTCAGTGGTAACTACGTGGCCCGTCGCAAATTTGCCCTTTTAAAGAGCATGCTGAACTACATGGGAGTTGAAGAAGACCGGGTAAACTTTACCTGGGTATCTGCAGCTGAAGGCGGCAGATTTGCCGATGTGGTATCCAAAGTAAGCGAGCGAGTAAAAGAGATTGGACCCCCCAAAGGGGTATTTAAAAAAGCGGATTGAGGTGTAGCGGATGCAAAATCTAAGTAAAGTAATACAAGACACCGCCAAAAAACTCTTAGAAGAAAAGAAAGTAGACCTGGTGGTGGGGTTTGCCCAGGGAAGCCTACCGCTCCGCAGCACACCTTACTTTGCCCGGACGGTAGACCAAGCGGCGAACCTGATTTGGGACGAATACTGCGAAAACAACCTTACCAACTACCTAAGGAAACGGGAAGAGAAAGTAGCAGTGGTGGCCAAAGGCTGTGATACCAGATCAATAGTGGCCCTGATGAAAGAAAACCAAATCGACCGTGAAAAGCTGTACATCATAGGAGTGCCCTGCCAGGGAATGATAGACCGCAAAAAGGCATCAAAACTGGTGGGCGGAGAAATACTGGAAGCCGAAATAAACGGCGAAGAAATAACACTGAAAGGCAATGGCTTTGAACAAAAGGCACCCAAGGCAGAACTATACTACGACACCTGTATCCGTTGCGCCTACGGCAATCCGGTAATATATGACGAACTGGTTGGCGAAGAAGTGGCTGCCAAAGAACTAAGCTTTGCCGAAGTGGAAGAATTTGAAGCAAAGAGCGCAGAAGAGCGGGCAAGCTTCTTAGCCCAAGAGATGGAGAAGTGCATACGTTGCTATGCTTGCCGCAACGCATGCCCGACCTGCTACTGCCCAGAATGCTTTGTGGACACATCCAGCCCGCAGTGGATCAGCAAGCGGGCATACAGCGCCAAAGACAACCTAATATTCCAGGGCGTGAGAGTATTCCACCAGCTGGGGCGCTGCGCCGACTGCGGAGCCTGTGAGCGGGCCTGCCCAATGGGCATAAAGCTTTCGCTTTTAACCCGCAAAGGAGTAAAAGACGTAAAAGAAACCTTTGGATACGAAGCGGGCCTAAATCCGGACGACAAGCCGGTACTAAACGACTTCACCCCGGACGACCCGCAACCGTTCTTGATGAAGGAATGAGGTGAAAAAGGATGATCATTAAGAAAAGCGAAATTGCCGGACTACTGGACCAGCTAGCTAAAGAATACCGGGTATATGCTCCGGTGGACGAAAACGGCAACATCGCCTTTAAAGCAATAAAAGAAGGTGCTGAAGCCAAGCTGGGCGAGAACTCCAAAAAGCCCCCCAAAGAGATCCTTTTCCCTCAGTCCGAAGAACTGTTTAACTACAGCGTTAACCAAGAGGGACTAAGGATGGACAGCAAGGTGGACGACACCAAGAGCGTAGCCATTGGCCTGCGCCCTTGCGACGCCAAGTCCATAATGCTGCTTGACAACGTATTTTCAAACGATCAGTACCAAGACGTGTACTACCTGGCGCGCCGCGACAACACCGTAATAGTGAGCCTGGGCTGCAACCGGCCCTCCGGCACCTGTTTTTGCACCTCGGTAAACAGCGGCCCCTTTGACACCGACGGCTCAGACGTACTGCTTACCGACATAGGCGAAGCCTACCTGGTAGAAGCCATAACCGAACAAGGCAAAGAACTGGTGGGCAAACTAAACCTGCCGGAAGCAGACGCAGAAGCCAAGGCCCTGGCGGAAAAGGCCAAGGCATCGGCCACAGTAGCCAGTGAAGTGGACCTTGCCGGTTTAAAAGAAAAACTGGACGGCATGTTTACCCACGAATACTGGGATAAATTACACGAAAAATGCATAGGCTGTGCAGCTTGCACCTACCTTTGCCCCACCTGCCACTGCTTTGACATTGAAGACGATGCCAAAGACTGTGAAGGTTGCCGGGTAAGAAACTGGGACGCCTGCATGTTCCCACTGTTTACACTGCACGGTTCAGGACATAACCCCCGCACCAGCGGGAAAGAACGTTTTAGACAACGCGTAATGCACAAATTTAACTACTTCGTAGACAGATACAATGCCACCGCCTGTGTGGGTTGTGGAAGGTGCATCAAAAACTGCCCTGTGAACATGGACATCCGGCAAGTACTGGCGGAAATCAAGGCACAGGACACCGGAAGCGAGGTTGGTTAAGAGAATGGATAGAAACAACCCTTATTTGCCAATACCGATGAGACTGGTAAAGAACTTTACCGAGACCGAAGACAAACTGATCCACACCTTTACCTTGGAGTTTGTAAACAAAGAAGACGAAGAGAACTTCAAGTACATGCCGGGCCAGTTTGCCGAGCTAATGGTATACGGTAAAGGAGAAGCGCCCTTCGGTATCGCCTCTTCACCCACCGAGCCCGGGATACTGAAATTTTCAGTGGCCAAGGTAGGTGTGGTATCCACAGCGCTGCATCTGCTGGAAGAAGGCAGCATAGTGGGTGTGCGCGGACCGCTGGGCAACTGGTACCCTGTGGAAGACCTAAAGGGAAAGAACATAGTAATAATTGGTGGTGGTTTTGCCTTTACCACCCTGCGCTCCACCATTGAATACCTGTTAGACCCCGCACGCCGCGGTGACTACGGGGACCTGACAGTGATTTACGGAGCCCGCAACCCCGGTTTACTGCTTTACAAAGACGAGCTGAAGAAGTGGTCAGAACGGGATGACATAAACCTGGTAACCACCATTGACCGTCCTGTGGAAGGTTGGACCGGGCGCACCGGCTTTATCCCTGCGGTGGTGAAAGAAGAGGCCCCCAGCGCGGAGAACACCGTCTGCATCATCTGCGGACCGCCGGTGATGATTAAATTTACCCAGCCTGTGCTGGAGGAACTGGGTTTTACCCCGGAACAAATAATTATGAGTTTAGAGATGCGCATGAAGTGCGGTTTAGGAATGTGCGGACGCTGTAATATTGGCAGCAAGTACGTCTGCAAAGACGGCCCGGTATTTACCCTGGCACAACTTAAGAAATTGCCTAACGAATATTAATTAAGTAAAGGGCTCGTGCAAACGAGCCCTTTAAATATCTTGTACCCTATACTCTGGTTTATTATTGATAAAAGTACCTTTACCAATATATACTATGCTTGTACAATTGTCTAAACGGGGTGACATTATTGAAATACATTCGCTGTATTGAGATAGATAACAGGGAACAGGCCCAAAGGGAACTAAAGGCCATCGGCTGTGACCCATGGGGCGTTCAGCATATGGCTGACAAGGCTGTTTTTCGGGTCTTAAAGCTTAAAAACATTACCTCCACCCAGGCCAACATCATTAAACAGGAAATGCTTTCCCAGGGGGGAGAGGCGGCGGTGACCCGGGGAGTGGTTAATCACTCCGTTGACCATACCGATATGCTCTTGATGGGCACAGAAACACAGCACCGCCAGGTATGTATGAAACTAAAACAGCAGCCCTTTAAATTGAAGGAAATAGCAGAGGATATTGAGAGAACATTAGCTGCCCTGCAGGCCACAAAAACCCGAGAAATAAACTGCCGGGGCAAAAAAATAATATTGGGCCAGGCTACGCTGCTAATGGGAATCTTAAATTTAACCCCGGATTCTTTTTCGGACGGGGGCAAGTTTAACGCCGTGGACAAGGCGGTGGAGCGAGCCATACAAATGGTTGAACAAGGGGCAGATATCATTGACATAGGCGGTGAATCAACCAGGCCGGGCTATCAAGAAATCACTGTGGAAGAAGAATTGTCGCGGATTATTCCCATTATAGAAAGATTAGCAAAGGAAATAGAGGTACCCCTGTCGGTGGACACCTATAAGGCTGAGGTGGCCCAGGCGGCCTTAGAATCAGGTGTTCACATTATTAATGATATCTGGGCGGGCCAGGCCGACCGCAATATGTTCACCGTGGCTGCCCGGTATAAATGCCCAATCATCTTGATGCACAACCAAGGGCATACCTCCTATGGGGATCTAATTTCCGACATGGTGGAATTTCTGGGCAGGGCTGCGGACAGTGCCATAGGGGCCGGTGTAAAGGCAGAAAATATTATCATTGACCCGGGCATAGGATTTGGCAAGACCTACCGACAAAACCTGGAGGTAATGGCCAGGCTCAAGGAATTAAAATGCCTGGGCTACCCAATTCTACTGGGCACCAGCCGCAAGTCCATGATTGGCTACGCCCTTGACTTACCGGTTGATCAGCGGCTGGAGGGCACCGCCGCCACCGTCTGTTTAGGTATCACAAAGGGTGTTGATATTGTGCGGGTGCACGATGTAAAGGAAATGGCCCGGGTGTGTAAAATGACCGATGCCATTATGAAAAGTATAGGTTAGGGGAATGCAAATGGTAAAGGCAGCCGATAAGATTATCATGAAAGGGATGCAGTTTTATGGCTATCACGGGGCCTTGGAGGAGGAAGGCCGCCTGGGGCAAAGGTTTGAATTGGATTTAGAGTTGTACTTAGACTTACAGCCGGCCGGCAGCACAGACGACCTAAAGAAAACGGTGAGCTATGCCGATGTTTATAAAACGGTGAGCCGGCTCTTTACTGAAAAAAAGTATCAACTGCTAGAAGCCCTGGCGGAAAACATTGCTGTGCAGATAATAAGGCACTTTAACCTTGATGGGGTCAAGGTGAGAATAAAAAAACCCCAGGCACCGATTGATGGCGTGTTTGAATATATGGGCGTTGAAATAGTGCGCACCTCGAAAGGATTAAGGGGAAAATAAGGTGAAAAAAGCTTATGTGGGCATAGGCAGCAACATGGGGGATAAAAAAGCCTATATAGACAAGTCAATGGCCCTGTTGAACAAAAAGCCGGGCATAGGGCTGCTGAGGGCTGCATCTGTCTACCGCACCGCCCCGGTGGGCAAGACCGATCAAGATTGGTTTTTAAATACAGTGGTTGAATTGGAGGTGAGCCTACGGCCTGAAGAATTGCTGGCGGAGCTGCAGCAGATAGAAGAAGTCTTGGGCCGGGTGAGAAGGAGCCGCTGGGGCCCGCGGACCATAGATTTGGACTTGCTCCTTTATGAGAACCTTGCAATAAAGACACCCAAGCTGGTGCTGCCTCATCCCAGAATGCACCAACGGGCCTTTGTAATGGTACCGCTGGCGGAATTAATACCGGACCGGATTATACATAAGGGCTTTACAGCAGGGGAACTGGCTGAAAAACTGATGTTAGAGCAGGAAATAGAAAGGCTTTCAGATAATTGACGGCAAGGCCAAGGGACTTTTGTTAATATCCTTGCAGGGCCGGTTATACCGGCCTATAATGTATATATTTAGCTAACTGGCAAATGGGGGGAGAGAAATGGCGGAGTTTCAACTGCTTATACCCGGCAACGTTAAATTTGCAAATGCCTTAATTGTGGCCAGTGTATTGCTGTCGGGGGTAGTGGTTTGGCGCAGAATGAAAAGGCGCACCCAATTAAAGGGTAGACTTATTTCCCTGGCACTGATACTGGCTGTGGCCGGCCTCTTTGTTTATTTTTTTATTTTTGCACCAATGCAAAACAAGGTACTAGTCGGTTACGGCACCTTAGAGGTTCATGCCCTGCCTTACGCGAAGGAAGTGGTTCATCGGGAGGATCTTGTGGCTGTTTATGAGGTGGAACTGGACCAAAGGGAAGAACTTAAACCCGTAAAAAGAGTAAGAGGAATGGGTATCGGTAATTTCCGGGTGGGAAGATATCAATTACAAAACGGGGCCACGGCAACTTTTATGGCCGCCGATAATAAAATGATCTGCCTGGAGCTGGAGGACAAGTACCTATTGTTGGCGCCCGGTAATTACGATGATTTTAAAAAGCGGGTAAGTGAATTTGCCGGCCTTGAATCCCAAGGGGACCAATAGATAAGATACTTGTGAAAATTAACTTTAGCTGCCGGTCCAATTGTCCATCCGGCCCCATTGTGCTAAAATAGCAGTGTTAGAGGACGGTATCTTAAATAAGAACTGTACCTGGCTGCTGTTTAAAGCTGTAGGCAATCTTGTTTCTCTTTGTTTAAAAGTAAATAGCTCTTTGCCGCTTGGAGCCTATTTGGACCGAGACGGAAGCCTATATAAGCACGTTCAACGACCTTTTGGGTTTCCGGGGGGTCGTTTTTTGTTTTTTTTAAGCTGAACGCTTTCATTTTATAGGATAGGGGTGTTTCAATGGCTAAACCTTCAATAGCGGTGGTGGGGGCGGGAAAGGTTGGCTCTGCCTTGGCAGTGACCTTGCAGCGCTTGGGTTATCCCCTAATTGGGGTAGCCAGCCGCAATATTAAAACTGCCCAGGCCCTGGGAGAGCGGTTGTCGGTAAAATACACCGACTTCCCTGCCGAGGTTACCGGGGATGCTGAAGTAGTTTTCATTACCACCCCTGACCGCCATATATCTGCCACAGCCCAATTGATTGCAAATGAGGGCGGTTTTACCAAGGGCCAGGTGGTGGCCCATACCAGCGGTTCCCTGGCCGCATCTGCGGTGGGCATTGCCCGAAGTTGCGGCGCTGCGGCTGCTGCCCTTCACCCCCTGCAAGCCTTTGCGGATGTGGAAATGGCAATAGCTAATCTGGCGGGAAGTTACTTTGCCATGGAAGGGGATCCCGAGGGGTTGGCGGTTTTACAAGGGGTGGTTGAGGATTTAAAGGGTAAAGGCTTTATCATTAAAGAAGCTGACAAGCCCTTATACCATGCAGCCGCCGTGGTGGCTTCTAATTATCTGGTGGCCCTTATTCATATGGCCACGGAGATGTTAAGCAAGATGGGTTTAGACGGCCGGCAAGCGGTGGAGGCTTTACAGCCGCTGATCCTGGGCACCATAAACAACGTGAAAAGCAAGGGCACCGTCGAGGCTCTGACGGGCCCGGTGGAGCGGGGGGATGTGGTGACCGTAGAAAAACACCTTGCTGCCTTAGAACAAATGGAAATAGATGTGCAAGAGGCCTATAAAAGGCTGGGTATTATCACTGCCCATATGGCTGAAAATAAGGGTACCATTGACAAAGACCTTGCCCGCATAATAAAAAGACTACTGGGAGGAGACCGAAACAATGACTAAACCTTTAACTACCTTTGACCTGTTAAAAATGAAGAAAGAAAATAAGCCCATTACCATGCTCACGGCCTACGACTACCCCACTGCCCAAATGGTTGACAGTGCAGGCATTGATATGATACTGGTGGGAGACTCCTTGGGAAATGTTGTGCTGGGATACGACACAACGGTGCCGGTGACAATTGACGATATGGTCCACCACACTAAGGCGGTTACCAGGGGTGCAAAGAGGGCACTGGTGGTGGCCGACCTTCCCTTTTTAACCTATCACCTATCCCGGGAAGAAACACTGCGCAGCGCCGGCAGGTTGATGCAGGAGGGGGGAGCCAAGGCAGTTAAGCTTGAGGGCGGTCAGGAACTGGCTGAGACAGTTGAAGCCCTGGTTACTGCCGGAATACCGGTGGTGGGACATATGGGCCTAACTCCCCAATCGGTACACCAAATGGGTGGGTACCGGGTGCAGGGCAAAACAGCCGCTGCCGCCCATAAACTGCTGGAGGATGCCAAGGCCCTGGAAAAGGCAGGTATTTTTGCATTGGTACTGGAGTGCATACCTGCGGAGTTGGCCAAGAGGATTACCGAGGCCTTAGATATTCCCACCATTGGTATTGGGGCCGGTCCCCACTGCAGTGGTCAGGTGCTGGTGATCCATGACCTTTTGGGAATAAACAGCCAATTTAAGCCCAAATTTGTAAAAAGGTATGCCAATTTGCACGAGGATATTGTTAAGGCCCTGGAAAGCTACCGGGACGAGGTGGAAAAGGGGCTGTTTCCGGGACCGGAGCATACCTTTTCCATGCCTGATGAGGAATTGAAAAAAATCTATTAAAGAGGGTGTGCCTGTGATCCTATTAAAGACCTGTGTAGAAGTGCAAAATTATATAACTGAACAAAAGAAGCAAAATAAGACCATTGGTTTGGTGCCCACAATGGGTTATTTTCATCAAGGCCACCTGTCACTGATGGAAAAGGCGGTACGGCAGTGTGATAAGGTGGTGACCAGCATTTATGTCAACCCCCTCCAGTTTGGCCCCCGGGAAGACCTGGCCTCTTACCCCAGGGATTTGGAGCGGGACCTCGGTTTGGCTAAGGGGGCGGGTGTTGATGTGATCTTTGCGCCCACCGACAGCGAAATGTATCCCCAGGGCTTTAACACCACCGTGTCGGTGGGTGAGGAACTTACCGATAAACTTTGCGGCAGCAAAAGGCCAGGGCATTTTACCGGGGTATCAACGGTGGTAACAAAACTTTTAAATATTGTAAAGCCCCACAAAGCTTATTTTGGGCAAAAGGATGCCCAACAACTGCTGGTGATAAAAAGGGTGGTGGCGGATTTAAACATGGATACCGAAATTGTTGCAGTGCCCACGGTGCGCGAGCAGGACGGCTTAGCCATGAGCTCGCGCAACACCTATCTTACCCCGGAGCAAAGGGCGGCAGCCACCGTTTTATACCAAAGCTTACAAATGGCTAAGGGTGCGGTGAAAGAGGGCCGGCGCCGGGTGCCGGAAATTTGTCAAATGGTTGCAGATCAAATAAAGAAGGAGCCACTGGCAAAACTGGACTATGTTGAGCTCTACTCTTATCCCCATTTAAAGAGCATAGACGAAATTACCGGACCGGCCCTGCTGGCGGTGGCGGCTTTCTTTGGCAAAGCTCGGCTGATAGACAATATTATTTTGGAGGCGTAAAAGTTGTTTTTAACAATGTTTAAAAGTAAAATTCACCGTGCCACAGTTACCGAAGCAAACTTAAACTACATGGGCAGTATAACAGTGGACAGTAAACTGCTGCAAATGGCAGAAATACTGGTGCACGAACGGGTGCAAGTTGTAAATTTAAACAACGGAAGCCGTTTAGAAACCTATGTCATCCCAGGGGAATTCGGCTCCGGAGTGGTGTGCTTAAACGGTGCCGCCGCCAGATTGGCGCAGCCGGGAGATAAGGTAATTATAATATCTTACGCAATGATGGAAAAGGAAGAAGCCCTTAGTTACCGGCCAAAAATAGTAATGGTAGACGATAAGAACCGGCACACTGAAATATATTACGAAGAATACCATACCCAGAAAGTTTAGATTATTGACAATTTAGTAAAATCAATAATACAATTGAAAGTAAATTATTTTGACACTACTCCATTACTTAAAAGGAGCTGAAAAAGTTGACTTTTGATGAAAACGTACAAAAAATGTGGGAAGACATTAAACAGTTAAAGAAGGAACGCAATGCCATTATACTGTCCCATTTATACCAGCGGCCCGAAATTCAGGAAATAGCGGACCTGGTGGCAGACTCCTTAGAGCTGGCCCGGAGGGCCGCCCAAACGGATGCCGATGTAATAGTGCTCTGTGGGGTGCATTTTATGGCAGAAAGTGCAGCCATTTTATGTCCCGATAAAATTGTTCTTTTACCTGAAGAAGATGCCGGTTGCCCCATGGCTGATATGGTCACACCGGAAGCCCTGAGGGCTAAAAAAGCGGAAATGCCCAATGCAGTGGTTGTAACCTATGTAAACTCCTCGGCTGAAGTTAAGGCAGAAAGTGATATCTGCTGCACTTCAGCAAATGCGGTAAAAGTCATCCAGTCTATACCCGAAGATAAGGAAATATTATTTGTACCGGATAAAAACCTGGGCCAATTTGCAGCCAAGCAAGCCAACAGGGAAATGGTAATGTGGGAGGGCCACTGCCGCACTCACGATTTGGTAACCCCTGAGGAGTTATTAGAAGCAAAGAAAAAATACCCCGAGGCAAAGGTGATGGTTCACCCCGAGTGCCGGCCGGAAGTAACTGCTTTGGCGGACCACGTGTCCAGCACATCGGGCATGCTGCGTTATGCCAGGGAAAGCCAGGCAAAGCAATTTATAGTGGGCACCGAGTCGGGGATACTGCATCAACTGTGCAAACAAAACCCAGACAAGGAATTTCACATTCTGCATAAAAAATTAATATGTCCCAACATGAAGGCGACCACACTG
Organism: Desulfofalx alkaliphila DSM 12257; assembly: GCF_000711975.1. Lineage (NCBI taxonomy): Bacteria > Bacillati > Bacillota > Clostridia > Eubacteriales > Peptococcaceae > Desulfofalx > Desulfofalx alkaliphila. The sequence goes on from NZ_JONT01000026.1 coordinate 13,326, forward strand.
AAGAAGGTAAAGGAAGCCTTGGAAAATATGCGGCCACAAATTACAGTGCCGGCCCACATCAGAGAGCGGGCGCTAAAATCGCTGGAACGGATGCTTGAGGTTAAATAACCCTTTAGGAGGAAGATGGTGGACAGGCACTACCTAGTAAACTTTAACAGTGACAATCTGCCCCAGTATCAAACGGAGTTGCTGATTGTCGGCGGTGGCATAGCCGGGCTCTACACTGCTTGGAAGGCCATAGAGGCAGGCTTAGAGGTTACCTTGCTCACAAAGCGCACCATTATAGACAGCAATTCAGACCGGGCCCAGGGCGGCATTGCAGCTGCCTTGGGCAAAACCGACTCACCGGAACTGCATTATGAGGATACCATGCTGGCCGGTGCCGGCCTTTGTGATGCCGTGGCTGTCAAGGTGCTGGTAAATGAAGGGCCCTCAAGGGTGCAGGAACTAATTAATATGGGAGCTAACTTCGATCGACACGGAAATCAGCTGGCTATGACCAAGGAAGGTGCCCACAGCAAGAGGCGTATTTTACACGCCCATGGAGACGCCACCGGAGCGGAAATCATTTGCACCTTAATGCAGCAGGTGCTGAACCAAGGAAAGGCTCTAGTATTAGAGCAGCACTTTGTGGTTGATTTACTGGTGAAGGACGGAGTATGTTGCGGTGTCTTGGCCTACGATGAAAGATCGCAGGAATACTGCATTTATTGGACCAAGGCGGTGGTAATGGCATCGGGCGGTGCAGGTAGATTATACAAATACACAACCAACCCCGAAGTGGCAACGGGAGACGGCATAGCAATTGCCTACCGTGCCGGGGCTGAAGTGATGGATATGGAGTTTGTGCAATTTCACCCCACCACCTTAGTGCTGCCCAACGCACCCAGGTTTTTAATTTCTGAAGCGGTGCGGGGAGAGGGGGCCTTGCTGCGCAACAGCCAGGGTGAAAGATTTATGCCCCGTTATCATGGCATGGCGGAGTTAGCGCCCCGGGATATCGTCTCCCGGGCAATACTGTCTGAAATGGCGGCCACACAAAAGAGTTATGTAAACTTAGACTTGACCCATATAGCCGCAGACAAAATTAAAAGGCGTTTTCCTACCATTACCGCCACCTGTGCCAAGTACGGTTTAGATATTACCAAGGAGCCGATACCTGTTGCCCCTGCGGCCCACTATCTTATGGGGGGCATTAAAACCAATTATAACGGCTTAACTTCTATACAGGGTTTATATGCCTGTGGGGAAGCTGCCTGTTTGGGGGTGCATGGGGCAAACCGCCTTGCCAGCAATTCATTGTTGGACGGCCTGGTGTTTGGCAACCGCATAGTGAAGCATTTGATGAAGACAATAGACGGTATATCCCTTAATAAGGAAAGATTTATATGCCAAGATTTATTTGAGCCTGCCGGAGATGTGGAAGCAATATCGGAGCAATTAAAATGGACCATGGGGGAAAACGTTGGCCCCTTGCGGACCATTCATCGGCTGACCCGGGCATTGGCCTTCTTTGAACAAAACGAATGGCTTAAAAGGCACCGCTGTAGAAATGCCCGGGAGATGGAGTTGCGTAATATGCTTGAAGTGGGTAAACTAATAACAGAGGCAGCCATGATGCGAACTGAGAGCAGGGGCGGCCATTTTAGGTTAGACTTTCCCGAGACCAGTACACGTTGGGAAAAGCATATTATACTAAGGCGCTAGGAGAGTGCGATATGGAACTGAATCCGCTGCTGGTGAAGGAATTAATTCACCGTTGCCTGTTGGAGGATATCGGTACCGGAGACATTACCACAAATAGCCTGGTACCGGAGGGGGCAGTGACCACCGGGATTATTTATACCAAAGAAGCCGGAATTATTGCCGGAATGACGGTGGCCCAAGAGGTATTTAAACAATGGGATCCGTCCATTTCATTTGAAGCTAAGGTAAAAGACGGGGACAAGGTAGAGCCCCGCACAGTCTTGGCTGAAGTCAGAGGTAGTGCCAGAACCATATTAACTGCCGAGCGGCTGGCCTTAAATTTTTTACAGCGCCTGTCAGCCATTGCCACCAAGACAGCCCAACTGGTGGAGTTGATTTCCATGTATCCGGCGAGAATAGTGGATACCCGGAAAACAACACCGGGCCTACGCTTTTTAGAAAAATATGCCGTACGGGTGGGCGGAGGGCATAACCACCGCTTTGGCCTATATGATGCTGTTTTAATTAAGGATAACCATATTAAAATAGCCGGCGGCATCACCCAGGCAATAAATCTGGCCCGGAAAAATAACCCCCATACCGTAAAAATAGAGGTAGAGGTGGAAGACCTGGCCGGCCTTGAAGAGGCATTGTCGGCAAACCCCGATATTATTATGCTGGATAATATGGAGCCCTCTTTGATGAGAGAGGCTGTGGAAATGGTAAACGGAAGAGCCATAATAGAGGCTTCGGGCGGCATATCCGAAGAGGACGTTGTGATGGTTGCTAAAAGCGGCGTGGATTTAATATCCATCGGCTCGCTGACTCATTCGGTAAAGGCGCTGGATATCAGTCTGGATGTGGAAGAGATAAAGTAAAATTAGCTGTTGAGGGGTGGGATCAATCTTCCACCCCTTGTTTTTTTCGATAAAAGCTGCCAAAAATATTGCACTGCTTTGTTAACCTATGCTATCATAGTGGTTAACAATCGAAGCTAATCCATGGAGTTGAAGCTTAATGCGGGATAAGGTATTACATACGCTGAAAAAAAATAAGGGCCGGTGGGTTTCGGGGGAAGATATTTGTAAACAGTTAGCCATTTCGCGCACCATGGTTTGGAAACACATTGGGAGTTTAAAGGAGCAGGGCTATCAAATAGAAACCCAAAGGCGCTTGGGATATCGCCTGCTGAAAAGCCCTGACATTTTATATCCCCAGGAAATTTATGCCGGCCTCAACACTAAGCTTATGGGCAGCAAAATTATTCACCTGGAAAGGGTTGACTCAACCAATGAGGTGGCCAAAGGGCTGGCCCGGCAAGGTGCTGAAGAGGGAACGGTGGTAATAGCGGAGGAACAAAATTGTGGTAAGGGTCGTCTGGGCAGGCATTGGTATTCCGCAGCCGGGAAAGATATTGTTTTTTCTGTATTGCTCAAGCCTAAGATCAGTCTGTCAGAAACACCCCAGGTGAGCATGTTGGCAGCGGTTGCGGTGGCCAGGGCCATGGAGGCTGTATGCGACACCAAGGTGGGTATTAAATGGCCCAACGATTTATTAATCAACAACAAGAAGTTTTGCGGTATCCTGGTTGAAATCGGGGCAGAGATTGACTGTGTACGCCATGTGGTGCTAGGGATTGGAATTAACGTAAATTCACTGGCTGATAATTGGCCTCGGGAAATAAGAGGGCACACAAGCTCTTTACGGGCGGAAGTTGGGGAAAAACTGTCCCGGGTTAAGGTATTACAGGCGGTGCTGAAAGAGCTGGACCATTTATATTCTGTTTGGAAAGAAGAGGGCTTTGCTGCAATTTTAAAGCTCTGGCGCACCTGGTGTATTTCCCAACATTGCAATGCCCGGGTGGAAACCCTGCAGGGCAGCTACACAGGCCGGATAGAAGGGGTTAACAACACCGGGGAGCTGCTGTTGAGAATGAGTGACGGTAGCATCAGGGCCTTTTCCTCCGGAGATGTGTCGCTCAGGCTGTAAGGCAAATTATTGTGGGATTATTGTTAACCAAGATTCCATATACGGTTAACAGTTTTGCCGGGGGGTTGTGGCTGTTAACAATAAAGGAGGTAGTTATTTTGCGCTTTAAAGTTAGGGAGATGACCCTGGTTAGCCTTATGACTGCAGCCATGGCGGTGGCGGCAGTGATATTTAAATTTTGGCCGGTGGCCTTTGGCACCGTGCCCTTCAGTGTGCTTCCCTTTATGGCGGTGCTGGCGGGGGGTATGCTGGGGCCCAGGCTGGGGGCTTGGAGTGTGGTGGTATACATAATGATGGGTTTGATAGGGATACCGGTCTTTGCAACGGAACCCTACGGCGGCATTGTTTATGTGCTAAAACCCACCTTTGGCTTTACCCTGGGCTATGTGGCTGCCGCCTATGTCAGCGGCCATATTATCAGTAGAAAGGGAAAAGGGGATCTTGGTTTATTCACCTGCAGCCTGGCCATGTTTGCCGGCATGGCTGCCATCTATGCGGTGGGTATGCCCTATTTTTATTTCATGATGAATTTTTACTTGGGCAGTGCAGTCACCTTGGCACAGATGATAATAGCATTTGTACCCTTTATCATTTTTGATCTAGTTAAGGCTGTGGCTGCAGCCATGGTTACCCGATTGGTACTAAAGGCGGTGCCAGCCCTAAACAATGCCTATGGGGCCTGAGGGATCAGGGCATAGATGTTGCCATAGCTTATCCTGTTTGGTAAAATTGTGCTTAGTTTTAAAAAGCTAATAAATGATGGGGGAATAATAAGGTGATACTGGTTTTTGATGTGGGCAACACTAATACCGTACTGGGGGTATTCAATAGGGATCAATTAATTGCCCATTGGCGGATTTCAACCAATCGCAATCGCACCGCCGATGAGTACGGCATCTTGCTTGCCAATCTTTTTCAATGTGCAGGCCTGGATAAAAGCCAAATAAGCGAGATGATTATTTCTTCTGTGGTACCGCCCCTGATGCAAACCCTGGAAACCATGAGCCAGAGATACTTTAATGTGCGCCCCTTGGTGGTTGGCCCCGGCGTAAAAACCGGTATGCCCATTAAAGTGGACAATCCCCGGGAACTGGGGGCGGATCGCATTGTCAATGCTGTTGCCGGCTTCCATTTACATGGCGGCCCGCTAATTATTGTTGATTTTGGCACTGCCACTACCTTTTGCGCAGTAAATGCAAAGGGTGAATACCTAGGGGGTGCCATTGCTCCGGGTATTAGAATATCCACCGAGGCGCTTTTTGCCCAGGCTGCTAAACTGCCCCGGGTAGAGTTAAAGTCACCGCCGTCGGTTATCGGCAAGAACACTATACACAGCATGCAATCGGGGATTATATATGGGTATGCAGGTTTGGTGGAAGAGATGGTTAGAAGGTTTAAAAATGAATTGGGAGAATGCAAGGTGATAGCCACCGGCGGTTTGGCAGAGCAAATTGCCCAAGAGGCAAGCTCTATCGATAAGGTAGAGCCTTTTCTAACACTTATTGGACTGCGGCTCATATATCTGCGCAACAAGGAATGATTTTATGCAAATCGGTAGGGTTAAACTGGCTAACAGGGTGATTTCCGCTCCCATGGCAGGGGTAACCGATCGTGCCTTTCGGGTGCTGGCCAGGGAGGCCGGATGCGGCCTGGTATGCACAGAGATGGTTAGCGATCAGGCCCTAATGTATAACAATAAAAAAACTTTACGCATGGTGGATTTTCAAGATGAACCGGGGCCCCTTAGTGTGCAAATATTTGGTTCCAATGTGGAGTATATGGCCAAGGCTGCCCAAATAGTGGTTTCCCAGGGGGCCGATATTGTAGACATCAATATGGGTTGCCCTGCCCCAAAAATAGTAAAAAATAACGAAGGTTGCGCCTTGATGAAGAACCCCCAGCTGGCAGCCGATATTGTGAAAGCAGTTGTGGAAGCGGTGGAGGTGCCGGTAACGGTTAAAATGCGTAAGGGATGGGACCAAAACAGTGTCAATGCAGTGGAGCTGGCGGAAAGGGCGGTGGCTGCCGGGGCCCAGGCCATTACGGTGCATGGCCGAACTCGGGACCAGTTTTACAGCGGTGCCGCCGATTGGGATATTATTCGCCGGGTAAAGGAAGCGGTGGAGGTGCCGGTGATCGGAAACGGTGATATTTGGTCGCCCTTGGACGCTAGGGATATGATGGAGCAAACCGCTTGTGACGGGGTGATGATTGGAAGGGCTGCCATGGGAAACCCCTGGATATTTAAGCAAACCATACACTACTTAGAAACCGGCCAACTGCTGCCCGGCCCCCAGCCGGAGGAGCGCATTCAAATGGCCATTCGCCATTTGGAAATGATAGTTGATGATAAAGGTGCCTTTATCGGCGTGTCGGAAATGCGTAAACATGCGGCCTGGTATACAAAGGGCTTTCGCGGTGCAGCTTCCTTGCGTCAGCGTATTAACCAAGCCCAAAGCCCGGAAGAACTAAAAGAAGTACTCCTGTCGGCCCTGCCCTAAAGTTATTTTACTTTAGGGTTTTTTTATTTTTTAAGGATGTTATACTATGCCTTAGCCCCGGCCGGTTACACTAATAATTGCATTTTTGAAAAAAAGTGTTTATGATATATTGGTATACAAAAGTGTGCACATAATAAATATAATACTGGTGGGGTCTATTTTATTATGGATTTGGTTAGAATTGGCAATAAAATAGTAAGCAAAAGAAAGATACATAAGGTGGTTGATGAGCTGCTTCAGCTGCGTGCATCGGGCATACCGCAGACGGAGGCTGCATCTCGGCTGGGTATAGACAGGACTTTTGTTTCGCGGCTGGAATCCCTGGGTGAAATACGAAAGGGAAAAAGTATTGCGGTGATTGGCTTTCCAATTGTAAATAAGCAAGAGCTCCGCTTGGCACTGGAAGGGGAAGGTGTTGACTTCATATACCTGCTGACCGAGCGGGAGCGGTGGGATTATGTGAAAAATCGCAGCGGCTTGGATTTGTTTAACAGCATTATGGAAATCATTGCCAAGGTACATGCCTGCGATCAGGTAATTGTGCTGGGTTCCAATCAAAGAATAAAACTGGTTGAGGCAGTGTTAGATAAAGACGTGATTGGATTTACCTTGGGCGAATCGCCAATTACAGAGGATTGTTATGTGGAATCCGATGAGGTGGTGGCCATGGTAAGGGCTATCAAGCGAGAAATTAATACTTAATTTAGGGGGAATTACATATGGAGCGGTTTGCCTTTATTATTCATCCCTTGGATGTTTCTGATGTGGCAAGAAAGTTTAGCTTTTCAAAGTTTATGCCAGATGCTTTGGTGGAAAGGGTACTTAGGTTAGTGCCGCCTTTTACCGCTTCACATATTACCGGTATTAAATCCAAACAAAATATTGAGGCTGAGGGTTGGTTTGTTACTTGCCCCCTAACGGCCAAACAAATGATGTCGCTGCCCCAAGAGAAGGTAACAAGTAAGATTATTCAAGCCGGCAAGGTGGCCCAAGAATTGGGGGCTAAAATAGTGGGACTGGGTGCCTTTACCTCGGTGGTGGGGGATGCAGGCATTACCGTGAGTAAAAACCTAGATATTGCTGTAACCACCGGCAACAGCTATACTGTGGCCACTGCCATTGAAGGAACTAAGCGGGCTGCTGAAATGTTAGGCCACCAACTTTCAGAAAGCCACTTGGCCGTAATTGGAGCCGGCGGCTCCATTGGCCAGGTATGCTCCATTATTATGGCCCGGGATGTTAAACACTTAACCTTGGTGGGCAGAGACACCGCCAAACTAAAACCCCTGGCCCAAAAAATACTTTATGAAACCGGACTGGCTGCCGGAATAACCTCTGATGTGAAGAAGGCGGTCAGAAAGGCGAATATTGTAATAACAGTTACCAGCTCTGTGGACACTGTTATAGAGCCCGAAGATCTGCAAAGCGGCACGGTGGTGTGCGATGTTGCCCGGCCAAGGGATGTTTCCAAGCGCGTGGCGGAAGAAAGAAATGATGTTTTGGTAATAGAGGGTGGCGTTGTTGAAGTGCCCGGCAACGTGGAATTTAATCTCGACTTCGGCTTCCCCAAAAAAACGGCCTATGCCTGCATGGCAGAAACCATGATGCTGGCACTGGAAGGCTGTTATAAAAGCTTCTCATTGGGTAGAGACCTTACAGTAAAGCAAGTGGACCAGATAACGGAATTGGCAAAAAAACACGGATTTAAACTGGCTGGTTTTAGGAGCTTTGAAAGGGCGGTAACCGAAGAGGAGATCAAAAGAATTAAACAACTGTTCACAGCCCGGGCATCGTAATTAAACTAAAAATAAAGGGCGGGGTAACCTTGACAAACAAGAAAGCTGCCCGTATAATGTCATAGGTAACTGGAGAATAATGTGAGCACTGCAAGACCTTAACTTTGCAGTGCTTTCAGCGTACTTATGGGTTTTTTTGTTGCGAATAATATGGGTAAAAACACATATATTGTTTGTTAGAATGAATCCCAATATACAGATAGGAGCAGGGATGATGATGAGGGAAAAAGAAACCATTGTAACCTCAGAAGGTTTAAAACAACTGGAAAAAGAACTAGAGGTTTTAAAAAGTGTAAAGCGGAGAGAGGTTGCCCAAAGAATTAAACAAGCCATAGAATTTGGTGATATCAGTGAAAACTCTGAGTATGAAGATGCCAAAAATGAACAGGCCTTTATTGAAGGGCGCATTATAACCCTGGAGAAAATGCTGCGCAATGCCAGGGTAATTGAAAATGGGAACTTAGACAAGAATACTGTGGCCTTGGGGTCAACGGTACTAATAAAGGACTTGGAGTTAGGTGATGAGATTAAGTATACCATTGTCGGTTCGGTGGAGGCTGATCCAGACAGCAATAAGATTTCAAATGAATCACCTGTTGGCAAGGCTATATTAGGACAAAAAAAGGGTGAAGTTGTGGTTGTAGAGGTGCCGGCAGGAAAACTTGAATATAAAATAGTAGATATATTATAATTTTGACAGTAGTCCTAAGGAACATCGGGGGGTTGTAGATGGCAAACGTTGAAGAATTAAATGAACTAATGCAAGTGCGTCGAGAAAAACTAAATGAAATGTACAATGATAACATCAAGCCATATGGGGGTAAATTTGACCGGACCCACCTGGCTGCAGAAATTGTAGATAATTTCGAGACCTATGAGGGACAAACTGTGGTGTTGGCAGGGAGGATAATGGCCAAGCGCGGTCACGGGAAGGCCAGCTTTGCAAACCTTCAGGATGGAAGCGGCACAATTCAGATATACGGCAGATTGGATGATCTGGGCGAGAAAAGTTATCGCTGGTTTGAGAAGTTGGATATTGGCGACCTTATAGGTGCCACAGGCAAGGTGTTTAAAACCCGCCGCGGTGAAGTCACTGTTTCACTGACGTCATATACTATACTGTCAAAATCCCTGCGCCCCTTGCCGGAAAAGTGGCATGGTCTCAAGGATGTTGATTTACGCTATCGGCAAAGGTATGTTGATTTAACAGTTAACCCCGATGTGAGGCAAACCTTTATTACCAGAAGCCGCATAATAAAAGAGATTCGCAACTACCTGGATAAACAGGGCTTTCTTGAGGTGGAGACCCCGATGATGCAGCCAATTGCCGGGGGAGCCGCTGCCAGGCCCTTTATCACCCATCATAATGCTTTAGATATGCAGCTGTACTTGCGCATTGCTCCGGAGCTCTACCTAAAGAGGCTGCTGGTGGGAGGATTTGAAAAAGTATATGAAATAAATCGCAACTTTAGAAACGAAGGTATTTCCACCAAGCACAATCCTGAATTTACCATGCTGGAGCTATATCAAGCCTATGCTGACTACGAAGATATGATGGAACTAACTGAAAATCTAATTAGCACTGTGGCCCACAAGGTCTTGGGCACGACGCTGATTACCTATGAGGACCAAGAGATTAACTTAGCTGCACCATGGCAAAGAATACCCATGCTGGAAGCGGTTAAGATGCATAGTGGGGTAGATTTTGGCCAGATAAAAACCGATGAGGAAGCCAGGGCTAAGGCAAAGGCCCTGGGGATAGAGGTGGAGGCCGACGAATCCTGGGGTAGCGTACTAAACAAGGTGTTTGAAGAGAAGGTAGAGCCTCAACTGATTCAACCAACCTTTATATTAGACTACCCGGTGGAAATATCTCCCCTGGCCAAAAGGAAGGATGATCAACCTGAACTAACATACAGGTTTGAACTCTTTATCTATGGCCGTGAATTGGCCAATGCTTTTTCAGAGCTCAATGATCCCCTTGATCAAAGGGAGCGCTTTCAAAATCAACTGAAGAAAAGAGCTGCCGGTGATGATGAGGCTCATATGATGGATGATGACTACATTCAGGCATTGGAATATGGAATGCCCCCGGCCGGTGGCCTAGGCATAGGCATTGATCGATTAATTATGTTGTTGACCGATTCTCCGTCCATAAGAGATGTAATACTGTTTCCGTTGATGAGGCCCCGGGATTAACCGGGGCAAATTTTATTATTGACAAGCAAAAAAGGTTCTGCTAATATATATCTTGTGGCTGATTCGACAAAGACTTGCCGAATATAGCCCGAAAAAATATCTTGACAGCAAACTTTACTTGTGGTAACATTTTTAATCGAGACAACAAAAATTATCAACAAAAAACATCATTGATCCTTGAAAACTAAACAGCAAGAGATGGATGTAAAAGTTCTATATAATAGAACCACAAAATAGAACCACAAAATCTCGTCAAACGCAAAAGCGTGGAGAGTAATTCAGACAACGAAGAGCCAAAGAGCTTTTCCATAAGATGAATGGTTCAAAAAATACTCATTATTTTTTGAACATCATTATAAAAATTTTATGGAGAGTTTGATCCTGGCTCAGGACGAACGCTGGCGGCGTGCCTAACACATGCAAGTCGAACGGAGATCTACCGGTGAAGTTTTCGGACAGAACCGGTAACATCTTAGTGGCGGACGGGTGAGTAACGCGTGGATAATCT
>NZ_JONT01000027.1 GCF_000711975.1 Desulfofalx alkaliphila DSM 12257
GCTGGCTACTCACTGTCTATTGGCCGGTTACCAGGTCCAAAAAGAGCTTATTGATGACAGTGTGGTTCATTTGGCGGCTGAAGAGGCCGGTATCTAACTACTGGTTGGTGATTGCCAACCGGTTTTTCTATTTATTTTGGCTCTTTTTCCTAATTGTTTCAGCTGCTAAAACATCGTGCAAATGTGAAAAATCCTTGGAACAAAATCTAATTTAATTTGCAATTGTTGCACATTGGACCGGAAAATGTGCTGATATATTGTGAAAATGAGGTGCTGGTTTAATTTGCAAGTTCACATAATACCTCATCAACCTTACTAAAAAATGATAGACAAAGTCCTTTAATGCTTCCATCGTAAGAGCATTCAAGCCTTAAATATACTACCTGATATCGTGAAAGTGGGATATCTTTGTATTTAGAGTGAACGATTACTTGTGGATACATGGATAATATTCTGTTCACAACTGTTGTTTTCCCCATACCTGATACTCCAAGTAAAGTAAAAGAGCCTGCGGTGCTGCGATAATTGTTTGAAACAAAGGACTTATCCAATACATTTCTTGCTACATAACCCTGTCTTATAACTCTACTGATTCTACTTTCTAAATCTAAATGTATCGCTAGTGGCTGAAAGACATCATATAGACGTCCCACTAAATGGGCTCTGTATTGATTATCTAACTGTCTTTCTTCTTTATTATAGGGAGGAAAATTTGCTAACTTTGATACTACCTCTTCAGAAGAAATGATTTCAGGCAATGCCTCTATAAATGGATTACCTTTATATTCTGAAATAATCTGCTCTTTGTATTGGGCATTATGTATCAAATCCAGCACGGTCTTTTCCCTCCTTCTGTGCCTTTAATAGTAATTCGACTAAATTTTGCTCGGCATCACCATAGGCTTTTTCTTCAACTACTATATTTGGTTCTTCTGGTCTTATTTCGATAATATTTTGTTTCCTCTCCTGCTGCTTCTCAAAATGGCGATTATCTCTGATATTCTGGATACGCCTTTTTTTGCTTATGCCTTCTTCAACTTCATTTTTTGTCTCTTCTTTTGCCTGTTCAATGATTTCTTCTATGTCATTTAATAAATCTATTTTATTTTGCAATTCTGTTTTTTTTGATGCTTTAGTCTGCATTTTTTCATGTTCCATTAGATAAGTTACTTCTTCAATGGACTTTTCTTTGTATCTTGACTGGTGTTCTAATAAAAAACACTTATCAAATTTTCTCCCATCTTCATATTTGATATAAATATAACTCATATCCCTTGGATCATATGATATGTCAACTTTCCAAGATCCATTGTTCCTTGCTTTCTCGAACCATCGTTCTTTTAATGAGGTTTTAGAACCAAATAGCATCCCTTTAAATTTAATCCCATGCTGTGTCACAGTTGCTTTATCTTTTGGCAGTAAATTTAATTTCAATAAATCCTCATCAACAGTTCTTAACCTTCCTGTTCTATTAGCAATACCCCATTCCCAGATTAACTTGGGTATAGGTTCTACACCGTCTGCAATCATATCTTCACTTCGGGTATAGTTAGATAAATAGTGATGATTATTATGATACAATACACATTTTATTATGATTTGAGTAAACTGCCTTAAATCAAGAGTTGCTGATAGTCTGTAATCTTGCTCTCCTCTTTCACGATATTGACTTTTAATTGCACCGGGCATGAAAGGCTTGGTATGTTGGTTTATAGTGTTAAAATACCTCTCAATAATCCCCTTCATGTCACCTCTATAAGGGCTGGTGTTTAATACTTTTATTCCAAATGCTGATATTAAAGATTCTATGTTTTCCCCTTCCAATTCTCCTCTATCTGCAATAATTGCTTCGGGCAGGGTGCTGCAGTAATTCCACTCATCATTACCAATCTCTATACCGTACTTCCTGCAAAAGGATACTTTATCTGACGCAGCATTAATTAATGCGATACTCGCCCCAATCCAACTTGGACCTTCCAAAGATATATTAATTCCTACGACACAACGTGAAAATACATCCATAACAGTATATATAACCGGCCTTCCTATAATCCAATTTCGATTATATTGGGATACTAAATAAACATCTCCTACTGTTGCATCTATTTGAAATATTGCTCCCGGTCCAAATGCTTCTTCAGTAGAAGAGCCTGTTAACCCCCTATGTTGTAATTCATATCGCTTTGCACTTTGCCTGGTAGATACTTCTTTTTTAATGTTTCTCTCCTTATTAAACCAATACCTGAATTGTCTTAATGTAGGAATGGCTTCATTTACTATTCCATTATCACTAAAGTATTCCTTAATCATAAGTTCATAGGTTAATGTTAAAGTCTTTCTTGAAGAATTGTAATAAAACCTATTAAGTGCTGTATTAAAAATCTTTATCGTTTCGGGGGTAATAACAAAAGTATTATCTTTTTCTTTGTTCCCTTGTTTCCCACCACAATTATGATAATCAGGAAGTAAAGAGTTTTTGTGCATACCTCTCTGCCAAAACCGTTTTAAATATCTCATTACAGTTGCTTCGTGGATATTTTCAACATATTCTCTGACAAGTTTAGCCCTCTTTTCAGCAATGTAAATATCAGGCTCAATTGCAACAATCTCTTTAATGGCATTATAGGCCTTATCTCTTATGGCCTTATGTTTAGGTAGGATATCCTCTTCATCTTTAATGATCATATATGGTTCGTTATCTAAAACATATATAGTGCCATCATTTAACCCACTCTGAATAAAGGTTTCTGAAACTGTAATAGGCATTGAGTTACCGTAAATATCAATTAGATAGATGATATCTTTATAGTAATACAGAATTCGGTAATATATTTTACCCTGACTTGTTTCATATAAGATTACACTATTGATTGGAAGCATACCTAGCACCCCAATCAATAATAATTTTGGGACGACTTTTTGCTATATCTATTGATTCACTCATATCAATGTAAATATGTTTAGATGCTAGAAGGTATTTAAAAATGTATAACCCTGTTCCATCTGACACATCATTTTCTTTATCAAAATCAGAAGTTATTTTTCTAATTGAATATTTACTATCCCTAAATTTATCAATTAGAATGTTACAATAATTCTCTAATGAATTTTCTGTTAAGCCTCTTTCTTCATAGGTATACAAACTTGAGTGTATCCACTCTATGTTTTTTACCATTTTAGTAGGTATTTCTTTTTGGGTGACTATGCCAAAATCAATTTGTTTTGCTGCCCAATATCTTCTTTCTATTTCAAGTCTTTCCAACACGGACTTTTTCCCTAACTCACTCGATGATTTTACTGTCCTTGCAATATATTTGTGATTTCGTAAAGTTAGTAGAAATGTAGTTGTTAGTATATATGGAGGCTCTTTATTAATAAAAAACTCTTGCTTAAGGTCTTTATTGTCTTTTACTACCTCTGCTAAATCTAAAAGTGGATAATGTTCTCTAATATCTACTATTTCATCATCCCATTCAAACATGTAGAAACATCTCGTTTGTATATCTGAAAAGAAATGATGTATTCTGTTTGTCTTCCAGCCTTTTATACGTGAAACCCTGCCTTTTGACGGGAAGTCTTGTATAGATAACCAGGGCTTATAGGAGGCTAATTCCCCTGCACCACGGTTTTCAGACAGGAATCTTTTATACTTTGCCATAGTCCAAGAAGTATCTCTTTTGGCCATATAAACCTTCCTTTCTTTCATACTTCTTGGATGTGATGTTAACGTAGTATACTGGGATTTTCAACAGGGATAATGCTTTATTTTATATAGAAAACTTATTAAACGGCTGAATATTGGCGTTTGCTTACTATAAAATTTTTTTCTGAAATTTACCCTTATTTTTGTGCCATTTTTTATTTATTACTATGTCCAGTTACAAATAAGTTTGCTCACGTAGTTACAAAGTTTGCTCGTGATGAAATGTAGTTGTTGCAAGGCTTCTCGCTGTTTCTTCCCTTGTAGTGACAAAGTTTGCTCTCGGGTTTTATTACCTTAAAAAATATAAAAAAATATATAAAAAATGAGAAAATGACAAGCGAGTTTGCTCGTGAGCAGTGAAGAATGACAAAGTTTGCTCGTGGAAGGTAATGAGTATTCATACGCAGGGTATAACCTACGGGAGGAAATATCGAAACCACCTACACATACGAATTATACAGGCTTACGAGGGATTAAAACTGCGTCCGGATTTAATAATTTATACATTCTTATATGCTTTTTTACACAACAAAAAACCGCCAAAGGTATATAAACCAATGACGGTTGGCGCTTGCGATAAGCAAACTTTGTAATTGTAAACAAACTCGTGTGTAATGAAACACCTCTATTAACGCTTGGAGAATTGAGGTGCACGGCGGGCTTTTTTCAAGCCGTACTTGTGGCGTTCCTTCATCCGCGGGTCGCGGGTTAGGAAACCGGCACGCTTTAGCACGGGGCGCAGGTTGGGGTCTGCCTGAACCAAGGCACGGGCAATACCCATTTTAACCGCACCGGCCTGACCGGTGGTACCACCGCCGTGTACTGTACATTTTACATTGAAACGACCTTCTACACCGGTAATTTCTAAAGGTTGGCGTACTATGGCTTCTAAGGTCTTGCGACCGAAGTATTCGCTTAGTTCTTTATTGTTAATGATTAGTTTTCCGTCACCGGGCACCAGATACACCCGGGCCACTGAACTCTTTCTGCGCCCGGTACCATAAAATTGAACTTGGGCCACTCTTACAGCCTCCTTCCACTACAACTTATAATTTAAAATTTCCACTCTTCAGGCTGCTGAGCCTGGTGGGGGTGTTCAGCTCCGCGATATACCTTCAGTTTCTTAGCGGCCTTTGCACCTAAACGATTGTGCGGCATCATACCAAAGATAGCTTTTTCAACAACAGTTTCCGGTTTCTTTTTCATCATTTCGGAATAGGGGGTTGCTTTCAAGCCACCTGGGTAACCGCTGTGACGATAGTATTTCTTTTGTTGCAGTTTATTTCCGGTTAATACAACCTTCTCAGCATTAATTACAATAACATGGTCGCCGGTGTCCACATGGGGAGTATAAGTAGGTTTGTGCTTGCCACGCAGAATGCGTGCGGCTTCAGTTGCCAATCTGCCCAAAGTTTTGCCCTGGGCATCAATTACATACCATTTGCGTTGGACTTCCTCCGGCTTTGCCATGAAAGTCTTCATTTTTTTCCCTCCTTGCAGCATAACCTCAGGCAGAACGGGGCGGGACTGCCTTTAGTCACATAGTTGTATTTTAATATATGGTAAATATCATGTCAAGAAAAACACGCTTCCAGGTGTCTCTTGTCAGTAAAAATTAATAATATACTTTCTCCATGCGCAGACCCTGGGGGGGAACGGTTGGTCCCGCCTGGGTCCGGTCTTTACTGTTCAATATATTGACCAGGTCTTCGGGGGAAATTTTCCCCAGACCCACCTGTATTAAGGTGCCGGCAATTATTCTTACCATGTTGTATAAAAAACCGTTTGCTGTCAATATAATATACACCTTGTCCCTTTCCCGCTCCACCTTTGCCTCGGTAATCTTTCTGACGGTGGTTATTACCGGCGTACCTTGGGCTTGGAATGACTTAAAGTCATGCTCTCCCTCTAAATACTTTGCTGCCCTATCCATTGCCCTGTGGTCCAAGGGTCGGGGTTCATGTAGGGCAAATCTTCTTGAAAAGGGATCGGGCAAGCGGTGATTGTGTATGGTGTATATATAAGTTTTACCAATTGCCGAAAATCTGGCATGGAAGTCTATGCTTACTTCTTCCGCCTTTGTCACTACAATGTCACCGGGCAAAAGGGCATTTAGTGCCAGTGGCAGTTTTTCTAAAGGTACGGGCCAACTGTCACACCTGAAGTTTACCACCTGTCCCTTAGCATGAACGCCGGAATCGGTGCGCCCGGCCCCTATCACCTGCACAGGGCGTTTGGCTAATTTAGATAAGGCCTTTTCCAGCCGGTCTTGTATTGTAGCAACTCCGGAGCCACGCTGTTCTTGGAAACCATGGTAATCGGTGCCATCATATGCCACCGTCAGTTTTATATTTCTCAAAACATTTATCACCAGCCTGCAAACCGGTAAGTAATTGCCATCCCCAGGAAAGCAGCAGTTATTATCAAAGCAAGGTAATCGGTTTTACCCAGATACATTTGATTCATAGAGGTTCTATTGATGCCCCCTCGATAACAGCGGGATTCCATGGCTACCGCCAACTCCTCAGCCCTGCGCAGTGAACCTGCTAACAGGGGAACAATGAATGGAACCAGTGCTTTTATTCTATCAACCAAACCGCCTTGGGTAAAATCTGCTCCTCTGGATCTTTGGGCTTTCATAATAACTTCCGCTTCACTCACCAGCGTGGGAATAAACCGCAAGGCAATGGTCATCATCATAGACAACTCATGGGCAGGAACCCCAATTCTTTTAAAGGGACTTAAAATTTTTTCCAGGGCATGGGTAAGTGCCACCGGAGAAGTGGTAAGTGTAAGAACAGAAACCAGCATTACCACCATTACTAAACGGCCTACAAAAATCAGTGCCTTTTCAAGGCCTTCTTTTGTCATATGGAGAAAGGCCAAGGAAAAGACTGTCTCACCGGGAACTGAAAAGGCATGAAACACAAAGGTAAAAGTAATAATTACCCAAAGGGGCCATAAACCCCGAAAAACAAAACGAATTAATTTAGCCACAGGTAATATTATTAATGCTAAATACAGAGAGGAAATTAAAATACCTTTTATTCCCGGCCATACAAATATGGCCAATGTTCCGGTAATGACGGCCAACACTTTAACCACAGGGTTTAACCGATGTACAATGGAGTTACCCGGTACAAATTGACCAAGGGTAATGCGTCCTAACATATAAGCTAGCCTCCTGTTTTAAGGCAGCCCTTTACTTTTAGTATTTCATTAACCGCTTCATCGATACCTAACACATCATTGGGTACATCTAAACCCCGTTGCTGTAGTTTTAACATTACATTGACTTCAAAGGGAACCGTTAAGCCCATTTCTATTAGCCGATCGGCTTGCTTAAATACCTCCCGGGGGGAGCCTTGCATCTCTATTTTTCCTTTATTGAGTACTATCAATTGTTCCGTTATTTCCGCTGCTTCTTCCATACTGTGTGTGACTATAATTATGGTAATATTCCTTTGGGCGGTTAACTTTTTTAAAGTATGCAAAAACTGTCTTTTAAATTGTGGATCCATACCGGCAGTGGGCTCATCCAATACCAATATTTGGGGTTGCATGGACATTACGCCGGCAATGGCCACCCGCCTCCTCATACCCCCGCTTAAAGTCAAGGGCGGCATATCTAACAAGCCTTTGTCAATGCCTACGATATCTATACTTTCATAAACCCTTTTTTCTATCTCACTGTCCGGTAAACCCAAGTTCTTTGGGCCAAAGGCGATGTCCTTGTATACCGATTCCTCAAACAGCTGTTGTTCTGGGTATTGAAATACCAAGCCCACTTTTCTCCACAGCTGTTTTCTTATTTTTTTATCTGCAGCGTCTAGGCCCAATACTTTAACGGTGCCCTGCTGCGGGGCCAGCAGCCCGTTAAAATGCTGTATCAAAGTAGATTTTCCGGACCCGGTGGGACCGATAATGCCCACCGTTTGGCCTTGGGCAATCTTTAATGAAATATCCACCAAGGCCTTGGTTTCAAAGGGTGTAGAGGCATTATGGGTATAGCTGACTTTGTGTAGTTCTATTGCCCACATAGGCCATCCACCAATTCTTCTATATTTAAGGGGGGTCTGTCCATCTTAAAACCACCGGCAGATAAGCCTTGTGCAAATTTCACCACATCCGGAAGTTCAAGCCGATAATTTTTTATCTCTTCCCCCATGCTGAACAGCTGCCGGGGGGTGGTATCTGCCACAATTCTACCCCTTTGCAGCACTATAACCCGATCGGATAATGCAACTTCATCCATTAGATGGGTTACCAGTACCACAGTTTTTTTATGCCTTTTGTTCAGTTGGATAATGATTTCAGACAGTTCTTGCCTTCCCAATGGATCTAACATGGCGCTGGGTTCATCTAAGACCAGGCAATCCGGCTCCATGGCCAACACGCCCGCAATGGCTAAACGCTGTTTTTGCCCCCCTGAAAGCAAGTGTGGGGGGTGCTTTCTCATATGGTCTAACTTCAGCAGCTTAATATAATAATCTACTTTTCTCTTAATATCTTCCGGGGCAAGACCCAGGTTCTCCAATCCAAAGGCAACGTCTTCTTCTAATATGGATGACACCAACTGATTATCTGGATTTTGAAAAACCATCCCGGTACGCCTGCGAATTTCCCATATGTTTTTTTCATTGCTGCTATCCATGCCTTGAACAAGCACTTTGCCACTGCTGGGCGTCAATAGTCCATTTAGGTGTTTGGCCAATGTAGATTTGCCTGAACCGTTACCACCGGTAACTGTTATAAATTGCCCTTGCTTGATGCTTAAGTTGATGTTCCTTAGGGCACTGACATACCTGTCTTTACCCACTTGGTATTTAAAACACACATCTTTTAGTTCTATTAATATCTTATCTTTGTTTGCATCCACGGTGGTACCTCCTTTTAGATACCCCCTAAACGCCATAAGGAAATCGCATGTTAGGCGATTTCCCACGACTTAATGCTAAGTTATTACAGCAGCTCTAAGATAGCCATTGGTGCAGCGTCACCTCTGCGGTAACCGGTTTTTATAATTCTTGTATAACCACCTGTGCGATCACTATACTTTGGTGCAATTTCATTGAAAAGCTTTCTTACTACTTTTTCTTCGTAAATGTATTCTAAGCACTGGCGTCTTGCTGCAAGGTCATTTTTCTTTGCCAAAGTTACCAGTTTCTCTGCTATGCTTCTTACCTCTTTAGCCCGGGTTTCAGTGGTTTCAATACGGTTTTCCCGAAACAGTGAGGTCACTAAGTTTCTCAGCATAGCTTTGCGGTGACCGGTGTTTCGCCCTAGCTTACGATATCCCACCGTTCTCCCTCCTTACTACTCGTCGTCTTTTCTTAGGGTAAGTCCCAGTTCGGCCAGTTTGTTTACTACCTCTTCCAGGGATTTTTTACCTAAGTTGCGTACTTTCATCATGTCCTCTTCGGTGCGTTGTATTAATTCTTCAACGGTATTGATGCCAGCGCGCTTTAAGCAATTGTAAGAGCGCACCGAGAGATCCAGTTCTTCAACGGTCATTTCCAATATCTTATCTTTTTGTTCTTCTTCCTTCTCAACCATGATCTCTACATCGTTAGTTGCCTCTGTTAAACCGATAAAGAGGCGCAGGTGTTCACTCATGATTTTTGCGGCCAAGCTGGTTGCCTCGTCCGGACGTATGCTTCCATCGGTCCAAACTTCCAGTGTTAGTTTGTCGTAGTCGGTAATTTGCCCCACCCTGGTATTCTCCACGTTAAAGTTAACTTTCCTTACGGGAGTATATACCGAGTCCACAGGGATTACACCGATTATGTGATCACCTTTTTTGTTTTTCTCAGCGGTAGAATATCCTCGGCCTCGGGCAACTGTAATTTCCATAAATAATCGCGCATTTTCGGCCAACGTTGCTATGTGTAAGTCGGGATTTAATATTTCAACGTCTGCGTCGCAAATAATATCTGCAGCTGTTACAGTCCCTTCGCCCTGAGCTTCAATTCTTAGTACTTTCTCTTCCTCATCGTGAATTTTAAGGCACAGCATTTTAAGGTTTAGTATTATGTCTGTTACGTCTTCCCTAACACCTGGAACTGTTGAAAACTCGTGCAGTACGCCATCTATTTTAACTGATGTCACTGCAACTCCGGGCAGTGAAGACAGCAAAATGCGGCGCAAACTATTACCTAAGGTAATGCCGTATCCCCTTTCCAGAGGTTCTACTACAAACTTACCGTAAGTATTATCTTCGTTATGCTCTACACACTCAATTCTTGGTTTCTCAATTTCCAACATATGCGGTAACCCTCCTTTGGCCGAAAAAAGGCAGATATTTAATCAAGCCCCCGACCTACCTGGAATAACGCTCAACAATCAGGTGTTCTTCAACAGGAACATCAATTTGTTCTCTGTTCGGAAGGGCCACTACACGACCTTTTACTTGCTCAGCATCATATTCCAGCCAAGCAGGAGGGGTTTTTTCACTGGCCCGCTCTATTAAATCCTTCAATTTAGCGGACTGCTTGCTGCGCTCACGTACGGTAATTTCGTCTCCCACGCGAACCAGGTATGATGGTATGTTTACCTTGCGGCCATTTACTTCAAAGTGTCCATGGTTGACCAGCTGCCGGGCCTCTGTACGGGAAACTGCCAAGCCCAGGCGGTAAACTACGTTATCTAAGCGGCGCTCCAAGAGGCGCAGTAAGTTATCACCGGTAACACCCGGTTGACGGGCCGCTTCTTTAAAGTAGTTGCGGAACTGTCTTTCCAGCACACCGTAAATACGGCGGGCCCTTTGTTTCGCCCGTAACTGCAATCCATATTCAGATACCTTTCTGCGGCTTTGACCGTGTTGACCGGGGGGATAGCTGCGGCGATCTATGGCACACTTGCCTGTATAGCAGCGATCACCTTTCAGGTATAGTTTTAAGCCTTCACGGCGACATAGTTTACATTGCGCACCGGTATATCTTGCCATTTAGCTCAACACCTCCTAAACTCTCCGACGTTTTGGCGGACGGCATCCATTATGGGGAATAGGGGTAACGTCTTTAATCATGCTTACTTCTAAGCCTGCCGCTTGAAGTGAACGTATAGCTGCCTCCCGTCCTGCGCCGGGTCCTTTAACCATTACTTCTACTGTTTTCATGCCATGTTCAATTGCATCTTTTGCTGCTTTTTCTGCAGCCATTTGGGCTGCAAAAGGTGTGCTCTTACGAGAACCCTTGAAACCAACTTGACCCGCTGTAGCCCAAGAAATAGCATTTCCCTTAGGGTCGGTAATGGTTACGATAGTGTTATTAAATGACGACCTAATAAATGCAACACCGGTTTCGATGTTCTTTCTTTCGCGTCTTCTAGTACGCGTTGCGCGACGCGCCATATATTAATTCCCTCCCTTAGGCTACTTCTTTCTCCGTACACCGACAGTTCTCTTCGGACCTTTGCGTGTACGGGCGTTAGTCTTGGTGTTTTGTCCGCGAACCGGCAGGCCGCGGCGGTGTCTTAAACCGCGGTAACAGCCAATTTCAATTAGCCTTTTAATGTTCATTGCCACTTCACGGCGCAAGTCACCTTCAACAACAACGTTGTTATCGATATATTCACGTAGTTTGTTAACTTCGTCTTCAGTTAAATCACGGACTCTGGTATCCGGGTTGATTCCGGTTGCGGCTAAAATACTTTTTGATGTTGATAGCCCAATACCATAGATGTAGGTCAGCCCGATTTCAACTCTTTTATCCCTGGGTAAATCCACCCCGGAAATACGTGCCATCTGTTATGAACACCTCCATTTTACCCTTGCTTTTGCTTATGCTTAGGGTTGAGACAAATGACCATTACCTTACCTTTGCGGCGAATGATCTTGCATTTTTCACAAATCGGTTTAACCGAAGGTCTTACTTTCAATTGTTTCACCCTCCCTTTAGCTGGGTGTTAAGTTACTTATACCGGTAAACTATTCTACCCCGCGTTAAATCATATGGCGACAGTTCAACGGTAACTTTATCACCAGGTAAAATACGAATAAAATTCATTCTTATTTTCCCAGATACATGCGCCAGTACTTTATGTCCATTGTCTAGCTCTACCCGAAACATGGCATTCGGAAGCGGCTCAATTACGATACCCTCTACTTCAATAACATCGCTCTTTGACATATGTCTAGGCCTTACCTCCCTTACCCCTTCCCTAATCAAACAAATCCATATTTTGCTCCTTGTACTCTGCAATACTTCTTTGTATATCGGCGTTATTTACCCGTTCACCTGCGTTAATCTTTTCATTGACCAGTCCAGATACATGGGGCAATATTTTTAAATGTTTGATGTTTTTCTTTTTAGGGTTTTCAACTCTCCGGTTTGTGCCGTCAGCAACCCATAAACAATTATTGTCTCCCACCTTAAGGATTAAATAAAGTGTGTCTTTATCCCGCCCTGCGGTTGAGCAAACTAATTGACCCATTTCAAACGCTTCTTCTTTCAACCTCGCACCCCCACAAACTTTCGGTCCGTGGCCCGCTGTTTTTACAGCCTGGTTAAAATCTCAGGTACATCATCTGTAATGGCAATAGTGTGCTCAAAGTGGGCCGACAATTTGTTGTCTTTGGTGACCACTGTCCAGTTGTTGGGAAGGGTTTGCACTTCAAATGTGCCTACATTAACCATTGGTTCTATGGCCAATGTCATACCTTCTTTAAGCCGAGGCCCACGCCCGGGACGTCCGTAGTTAGGTACCTGAGGCTCTTCGTGCAGTTTACTGCCTATTCCATGGCCCACATAGTCTCGAACCACTGAATATCCATGGCCTTCCGCATAGCTTTGTATGGCATGGGATATGTCCGATAGGCGATTCCCGTCCACAGCATAGTCAATTCCTATATACAGTGCTTGCTCTGTCACCCGCATCAGTTCCAGTGCTTCATCACTTACATCACCCACCGGCAGTGTACGGGCACTGTCTCCAAAATAGCCATTTATTTCTGCTCCAAGGTCAATACTAATAATATCTCCACTATCCAATTTTCTTAAACCAGGGATACCATGAACAACTTCTTCGTTTACTGAAGCACATATGGTGGCCGGAAACCCGTATAAGCCCTTAAAAGCCGGGTTTGCACCGTTTTTGACAATAAAGTCTTCCGCTATGGTGTCAAGGTCTTTTGTGGTAACCCCGGGTTTCACAGCCTTTTCCAGCTCTTTAAAGGTTAGGGCCACAAGTTTACCGGCATCACGCATGTAGCCTAGTTCTTTTTCAGATTTGCAGGTAATCATTTATATCATCCTACTTAATGAATCCTTGATAACTGCGCATTAATAGTTGTGATTCAATTTGTTTCATGGTATCAAGGGCAACCCCTACCACAATTAACAGTGAGGTACCGCCAAACCATATGCCCGGTATCTTAGTTGCCGCCATTACAAAGTTTGGCATTATGGCAATCAAGGCCAGGAATACCGCCCCTGCCAAGGTAATTCTGCTCATTACTTTGGAAATGTATTCTGCAGTGGGGCGTCCGGGTCTCATGCCCGGAATAAATCCACCATGCCTTTTAATGTTATCTGCCATATCAACGGGGTTCATAATAATGGCGGTATAGAAGTAAGTGAATCCCATAATCAGCAGGGCATAAACTACGGTGTTGGGAATGGTACCAAAACCAAGGTAGGTAGTATACCACTGCCCAAATTTAGCGCCACCAAACCACTGGGCAAGTTGCTCAGGGAACATCAGCAGTGACGACGCAAAAATCACAGGAATTACACCGGCCTGGTTAACCCTCAAGGGCAGGTGAGTTGTTTGCCCGCCGTAAACCCGACGACCAACTACCCTTTTCGCATATTGCACCGGTATTCTCCGCTGACCTTGATGAACAACCACTATTCCGGCTATTACCAGCAAACCTATTACGATTAGCGCCAGTACACTCAGAATACTAATGGTACCCACAACCAGCGCCTCACTTAGATACATAACTGCACCGGGAATGCCTGAAACAATACCGGCAAATATTATCAAAGATATACCGTTGCCAATACCCTTTTCAGTAATTTGCTCACCGAGCCACATTAAGAAGACGGTACCGGCAGTTAGCGTAATGGCCACTGCAATGTAGGCAAAGGGACCCGGATTGGCCAAGGCTGCTTTTAGGTAAATGGACAGACCAATGGCCTGAATAAAGGCAAGCACCGCAGTAAAGTACCTGGTGTACTGGGTTATTTTCTTACGTCCTTCTTCGCCTTCTTTGGCCAGTTGCTCTAACCTTGGTATAACAACAGTTAACAGTTGCATGATAATTGATGCGTTAATATAGGGGAATATCCCCATGGCAACCACTGAAATATTTGCAAAGGCGCCTCCGGATATAACATCAAAAAAACCGAACAGCATGTTGCTTTGAGCCAGTTCCTTAAATAGGCTGGGGTCTACCCCGGGCACCGGTATATGTGCTGCCACCCTGAACACTAACAGCATCGCCAATGTAAACAGCAACTTGTTTTTCAGTTCCGAAACCTTAAAAGCGTTTCTTAAGCTATCCAGCAAGCTAGATCACCTCTGCAGTTCCGCCGGCGGCGGCAATTTTTTCGGCTGCCGACTTGCTAAAGGCATTTGCCCGAACTGTAAGGTTTTTCTCTAAATTACCGTCACCTAATATTTTCACTCCGTCTGCTACTTTTTTAATCACACCGGTTTCTTTAAGCAGTTCTGGTGTTACCACTGTTCCATTGTCAAATTTGTTTAGTTGGTCTACGTTAATGGCAATAATTTCTTTTCTAAAAATATTTGTAAATCCGCGTTTGGGTAAGCGGCGCTGCAAAGGCATTTGACCACCTTCAAAACCTGGCCTTACTCCACCTCCGGAACGAGCCTTTTGACCTTTATGCCCACGCCCGGCAGTCTTTCCCTTCCCTGTGGCAATGCCTCTACCCTTACGGATTGCTTTTTTCCTTGCCCCAGGAGCAGGTTTTAATTCGTGCAGTTTCACCGGCGCACCTCCTTTACGCATTTTCTACTTTAACTAAGTGTAATACCTTATTCACCATTCCTCTAATCTGAGGGGTGTCTTCATGAATCACTGAGCTGTTTAATTTTCTTAAACCCAGTGTTTTTACAGTGATACGTTGTTTTTCGTTCTGGCCGATTGGGCTTCTCACCAGAGTGATTTTTAACTTGGCCATAATCGCCCTCCTAACCTAACAGTTCTTCAACCGTTTTTCCTCTTAGGCGTGCCACCTCTTCAGGTGTTTTCAGTCTTGACAGTGCTTCCATGGTAGCACGTATCATGTTGTTGGGGTTGTTAGAGCCCAGCGACTTTGTAAGAATGTCACGTACTCCAGCCAACTCTAAAACAGCACGCACAGCACCACCGGCAATAACTCCGGTACCGGGAGCAGCCGGTTTTAATAAAACTTTACCTGCTCCAAATCTCCCCAAAGCTTCGTGGGGAAGAGTTGTTCCGTTTAGAGGTACAGTTATCATGTTTTTCTTTGCATCTTCTACGCCTTTGCGAATGGCATCGGGAACTTGGCTGGCTTTACCGAGTCCGTAACCCACGTGGCCATTTCCGTCGCCCACAACCACCAGGGCCGAGAAACTAAACCGCCGTCCACCTTTTACCACCTTTGCAACGCGGTTAATATATACAACCCGTTCGGATAATTCCAGCTTGCTGGGGTCAATTCTTGACATTATGCTTCTTATTCCCTCCTTGTACCGTATTAAAATTCCAAACCGGCACTTCTGGCAGCTTCAGCCAGCGCCTTGACTCGACCGTGATAGATGTATCCCGCTCTATCAAACACTACCCTTTTCAAGCCTGCATCGACAGCTTTTTTACCTATCAGTTCTCCCACTGCCTTTGCAGCTTCAATATTTCCGCCTGTTTTTAAATTACCCTTAAGTTCCGGCGATAGGGATGAAGCAGCAACCAGCGTTACACCCTTTTCGTCGTCAATAATTTGTGCATAAATATGGTTCAAACTACGAAACACATTTAGTCTTGGGCGCTCTGCTGTACCCAGAATTTTATTGCGTAATCTTAAACGACGTTTAGCACGAATGGCTTTGCGGTCAGGCTTTTTTAACAACTGATTTCACCCCTTCCCTATTTCTTACCAGCTTTACCGGCTTTGCGGCGAATGTATTCGTTTTCATACTTAATACCTTTACCTTTGTAGGGCTCCGGTTCCCGTACTGCACGAATATTAGCTGCAACTTTTCCTACCAGTTCTTTGTCTATACCCTTAACTTCAATTCTGTTTTGAGATGGAACTTCAATTTCGATACCGGCCGGAGGATCCATTTCAACAGGTTGTGAATATCCAACATTTAAGACCAGTTTTTTGCCTTGCTTTTGAGCGCGGTATCCCACACCTACTAATTCTAAGTTCTTTTGGTAACCCTTGGTTACACCTTCAATCATGTTGAAAATTAAAGTGCGGGTTAAACCGTGCAATGATTTATGCTGCTTTTCTTCTGACGGGCGCTCTACTACAACGTTGTTATCTTCCAATTTTATTATCATATCCCGGTGCATTGTTCTTTCCAATTGCCCCTTTGGCCCCTTTACCTGCACCAGGTTATCTTTAACCTGAACATCAACGCCTTGGGGTACCGGGATTGGTTTTCTACCAATACGGCTCATATCCTACACCTCCTTAGCCAACTTACCAGACGTAGCAGATAACTTCTCCGCCTACACCTAGTTGACGGGCTTTTTTATCGGTCATAATTCCTTTGGAAGTGGATATTATGGCAATACCCAACCCGTTTAATACCTTAGGCACGTTATCTTTTCTTGCATATACCCGCAGCCCTGGCTTGGATATTCTCTTTAGACCGGTGATAACCCGTTCTTTATCACCAACGTACTTCATGTATACCCGTAGGACACCTTGTTTCCCATCCTCAATTACTTCGTAGTCTTTTACATAGCCCTCTTGCTTGAGGATCTCGGCAATTGATTTTTTCATATTGGATGCGGGAGCTTCAATTTTATCACTAAAAACCATATTAGCATTGCGAATACGGGTTAAGAAGTCCGCAATGGGATCAGTCATTACCATTGCCCCTACCTCCTTCCTTTTTACCAGCTCGCCTTCTTTACTCCCGGAATTTCGCCTCTGTAAGCTAATTCACGGAAACAAATACGGCATATGCCAAATTTCCTCATGTATGAATGAGGTCTGCCGCAAAGTTTGCAGCGATTATAACCCCGAACTCTGTATTTAGGGGTACGGTTTGCTTTGTTAATCATAGACTTTTTTGCCATTAGATTCCCTCCTTTTACCGGACATCGATCTTGTACCGGTCAATGATGGGTTTATTAACTGGCTTTTTGGAACGGCATACCCAATAGCCTTAGTAATTCCCGGGCTTCTTCATCGGTTTTAGCTGTGGTTACAAAGGACACGTCCATACCGCGCACCTTGTCAACCTTGTCGTATTCAATTTCGGGGAATATTAGCTGTTCTCTAATTCCTAGAGTATAGTTTCCTCTGCCATCGAATGACTTAGGCGAAACTCCACGGAAGTCGCGAACTCTTGGTAGCGCAACGCTGATAAGTCTGTCTACAAATTCCCATAACCGATCACCGCGCAAAGTTACCTTTGCTCCGATTATCATACCTTCTCTAAGTTTAAAACCGGCGATAGATTTTTTGGCTTTGGTTACCACAGGCCGTTGCCCTGTAATTACCATCAAATCGTTCACTGCTGCATCTACAGCCTTTGAGTTTTGTATTGCTTCACCCAAACCGATGTTTATTACCACTTTTTCCAGTCTGGGTACTTCCATAACGTTTTTATAGCCGAATTTTTGCATCATGGCTTTGATTACTTCTTGCTTGTATTTTTCTTTCAACCTGGCCACTGGCAGCTACCTCCTTCCCGCTTGTGGATTAGTCAAGCACCTTACCACATTTTTTGCAAACACGTTCTTTTTTGCCGTCAGACAAAATCTTTTTGCCTACACGAACGGGGCGGTCACACTTAGGGCAAAACGGCATCACATTGGAACTGTGTATGGGAGCAGGTTTTTCCATTATACCTCCCTGTGGCATGGTCCGAGTTGGGCGTGAGTGGCGTTTAACTATGTTAACACCGTCTACCACAACTCTGCCGGTTTTGGGGTGAACTTCCAAAACCTTGCCTTTTTTGCCAGCACTTTTGCCGGTTATTACCACCACTGTATCTCCCTTGCGCACGTGTACTTTGGGCATAGTATGCACCTCCACTCTTACAGAACCTCGGGAGCCAGAGATATTATTTTCATGTAATCTTTATCCCGTAATTCTCTGGCTACAGGGCCAAAGATACGAGTGCCCCTAGGACTCTTGTCATCTTTTATTATTACTGCTGCATTCTCATCAAATTTAATGTATGATCCGTCAGGCCTCCGGGTTTCTTTGGCAGTACGCACAATAACGGCTTTAACCACGTCGCCTTTCTTAACAACGCCCCCTGGTGTGGCTTCTTTAACACTGGCAACTATAACGTCACCAATGCGGGCGTATTTTTTAACGGATCCACCTAATACACGAATACATAGAAGTTTTCTAGCCCCTGTATTGTCTGCGACATTAAGTTTTGTTTCAACTTGAATCAAAACGATTCCCTCCTTTCAGAGCGCTATCTCCAGCCCGAAGCTATTATATCTGCTTACCTTTCCGGAGAATCTCCACAACCCGCCAGCGCTTATCCTTAGACAGAGGGCGAGTCTCCATAATTTTAACTTCATCGCCGATACGGCAGGCATTTTCCTCGTCATGGGCTTTGTATTTTCTTGTTTGCCGTACCGTTTTACCATATAAGGGATGTCTGGTAAAGTTTTCCACTGCAACGACAATGGTCTTATCCATCTTATCGCTCACTACGCGTCCGTAGCGAACCTTACGTAGGTTGCGCTCTTGCACAGGCACGCCTCCTTCCTTTTCGCAAAAGCTATTAAGCTCTCTTAATTCCCAGTTCACGCTCACGAATTATCGTCTTCACACGAGCTATTTTGCGACGAACCTCTTTAATTCGCATTGGGTTATCCAACTGCCCCGTAGCCAATTGGAATCTTAACTTAAAGAGTTCGTCTTTGTTCTCATCCATTTTCTTGTTTAGCTCTTCAGTTGTAAGCTCACGAAGCTCTTTAACTTTCATTGGCTTCACCTACTTCCCCACGTTTAACAAATTTGCATTTTACGGGCAGTTTATGAGCGGCCAACCTCATGGCTTCCCGGGCTGTTTCTTCTGCCACACCGGCAATTTCGAACATGATACGGCCCGGCTTAACCACTGCAACCCAGTGCTCAGGCGCACCCTTCCCGCTACCCATCCTGGTTTCAGCAGGCTTTTGGGTAATCGGGGTGTCCGGGAAAATACGAATCCATACTTTACCACCACGTTTAATATATCGGGTCATGGCAATACGAGCCGCTTCTATTTGACGGTTGGTAATCCAGCCAGGTTCTAATGCTTGTAAGCCATATTCCCCAAATTGAATCTCAACGCCACCCTTGGCACGACCTGATAATTTGCGCGGGCGGTGTTGTTTACGATACTTAACCCTTTTTGGAATTAGCATTGCCTATTCCCCTCCTTCTACGGCAGCCGCCTGTGCCCTCTGGGGCAACACCTCTCCTTTGTATATCCATACTTTAACGCCGATCTTGCCGTATGTTGTGTCAGCTTCCGCAAAACCATAGTCAATATCGGCCCGCAGGGTGTGTAGAGGTACTTTGCCTTCGCTGGCCCATTCAGTGCGTGCTATTTCAGCACCACCCAGACGTCCACTAACTGCAACTTTAATACCCTTGGCTCCCATCTTAATTGAACGGCCGATCACTTGCTTCATGGCACGGCGGAATGCAATTCTCTTTTCCAGCTGGGAGGCTACGTTTTCTGCCACCAACTGGGCATCTGCCTCAGGTACTTTAACTTCTTGAATGTTGACGTTAACCTTTTTACCTGTCATTCTTTCAAGCTCTTGTCTTAAAGCTTCCACCTCTGCGCCACCACGGCCGATTACAATGCCCGGCTTTGCAGTGTGAATGGTTACCTTAACACGGTTGGCTGCACGTTCAATGTTAATCCTGGATATGCCTGAAAGATACAGTTTCTTCTTGATAAATTCTCTTATTTTTACATCTTCGATTAGCAGAGTAGAGTAGTTACGCTTATCAGCAAACCATTTACTCTCCCAATCTCTGATTATACCGACCCTTAATCCTACAGGGTTAACCTTTTGGCCCACTTAGTTATCCCTCCTTTTTCTCTTTTACCACAATTGTTATGTGGCTGGTACGCTTGCGCATCAAATCTGCACGACCATAGGCCCGCGGTTTATAGCGCTTGAGGGTGGGACCTTGATCCACATATGCCTCTGCAATATATAGGTTATCCTTATTCATTTCATAGTTATGCTCTGCATTAGCTGCAGCAGAGTTTATTACCTTTACCACCGCTGCCGATCCCCGCTTCGGTGTGTGCTTTAATATTGCCAGCGCTTCTTCTATTTCCTTGCCGCGAACTAAGTCAACCACCTGGCGAACCTTGCGAGGAGAAATTCTAATGAACTTGGCAATAGCTTTAGCTTCCATTTTTCGCCCCCCTCTCTGTACTACTTCAGAGCAGTAGACCTTTCAGTATGCCCTCCATGACCACGGAAAGTCCGTGTGGGAGCAAATTCACCTAACTTATGTCCAATCATGTCTTCAGTAATGTATACCGGCACATGCTTTCGACCGTCATGTACTGCTATGGTATGACCTACCATTTCCGGAAAAATGGTGGAACTCCGAGACCAGGTTTTTATCACCTTTTTGTCACCGGTTTCGTTCATCTTTATAATCCTGGTCATCAGCCTTTCTTCTACAAACGGTCCTTTTTTGAGTGAACGACCCATACCTGGACCCCCTTTAATTACTTTTTACGCCGCTTAACAATCAGCATATCACTTGTTTTATTCTTCTTGCGAGTACGCGCTCCCAGTGCAGGTTTACCCCACGGAGTAACCGGGTTTCTACCGATAGGTGAACGTCCTTCACCACCGCCGTGTGGGTGATCGGCAGGGTTCATTACAACCCCGCGGACGCTGGGCCTTTTGCCTAACCAGCGCTGGCGTCCCGCTTTACCAATAGTAATGTTTTCATGATCTAAATTACCAACCTGACCGACGGTGGCACGGCATGTTTGCAAAATCATTCTCATCTCGCCCGAGGGCATCCGAATGGTTGCATATTTGCCTTCTTTAGCCATTAACTGTGCTGTTGCACCGGCAGAGCGTACCAACTGTCCGCCATGGCCTGGATGTAATTCAATGTTGTGAATCATGGTACCAACCGGGATATTGGCCAGCGGTAATGCGTTGCCCACCTTAATATCTGCATCTGGACCGGATTCTACAACACTGCCAACGGTCAATCCGATTGGTGCTATAATGTAGCGTTTTTCCCCATCGGCGTAGTGCAACAATGCAATCCGAGCTGAGCGGTTCGGATCGTATTCAATTGCTGCCACCTTTGCCGGAACACCATCTTTATCCCGCTTAAAGTCAATTATTCTGTACATCCTCTTATGGCCGCCACCCCGGTGCCGTACAGTGATACGACCCTGCGAGTTACGACCTGCTTTTTTAGACAGAGGTGCCAACAATGACTTTTCAGGTTCGGACTTTGTAATTTCATCAAAAGTCGAAACAGTTACAAAGCGGCGACCTGGGGAGGTTGGTTTATACTTTTTGATTGCCACCTAGCATACCTCCTTACAGTCCTTCAAAAATCTCAATCTTGTCGCCTTCCCTGAGACTTACTATCGCTTTTTTCCTGTCAGGGGTTTTGCCGACAAATTGGCGTACGCGCTTGCGTTTGCCCTTAACATTTATGGTATTAACCTTTTCTACCTTAACCTTAAACAAGCTTTCTACCGCCTGTTTAATTTCAACTTTGTTAGCATCGTTGTCTACCCAAAAGGTGTACTTGTTATCAGCTAACAGTTCGGTGCTTTTTTCTGAAATCACCGGCTTTTTTATAATATCCCGCGGGTTTTTCATTATGCCAGCACCTCCTCAACCTTGGCCACTGCGTCTTTGGTAATGACCAGTTTCTCGTGATGCAGCAAGTCATAAACATTGAGACCTGCAGCATTGAGAGGCTTTACGCCGGGAATGTTGCGGGCTGATTTAACCACATTTGCGTCCTTGTCTGCAGTTACCACCAAGGCCTTGTTGTCTACCTTTAAGTTATTTAATATGTTTACCATATCTTTTGTTTTGGGCTGATCAAGAACCAAGGTGTCCAGCACCAAGATATTACCCGCCTGTGCTATGGATGAAAGGGCTGACTTCATCGCCAGGCGTCTTACCTTTTTGGGTAGTGAATATTTGTAACTTCTGGGGTGCGGTCCAAATGCAACTCCACCGCCACGCCAAATGGGTGAACGAATGGAACCATGTCTTGCACGACCGGTGCCCTTTTGCCGCCAGGGTTTGCGCCCACCGCCACTTACCTCAGCACGTGTCTTGGTGTCGTGGGTGCCCAACCGGCGACTGGCCAATTGCATAACCACTGCTTCGTGCAATACGTGTTCGTTTGGCTGAATACCCCATACTGATTCATTCAGCTCAATTTCGCCGACTTGCTCGCCATTGATATTATAAACTGCCACTTTGGGCATCACTTTACTCCTCCTTTCGCTACCGCCGCTACTTAGCCTTGACGCTGCTTTGCACCATTACCAAGCCACCCTTGGGACCGGGAATTGCCCCTTTAACGGCCAGTAAGTTTTTCTCAGCGTCAACCTTAACCACTTCCAGGTTTTGTACGGTAACTCTGTCTGTTCCCATGTGGCGGGGTGACTTTTTACCCTTAAAGGTGCGACCCTGCCCCACAGCTCCAGCCGAACCCGGGCGACGGTGGTTTTTAGAACCGTGACTCATAGGCCCTCTGGCAAACCCATAAAGCTTAATAGTGCCTGCAAATCCACGGCCCTTGGAAGTACCGATAACGTCTACCTTATCCCCTTCGGCAAAGATATCGGCTTTAATTTCTTGGCCAACTTCAAACTCTTCTACGTTATCAGTTCTAAACTCCCGCACAAACCGCAAAGGACGAATACCTGCTTTGGAAAAATGCCCTTTTAAAGGTTTGTTAACAAGTTTCTCACGTATATCTCCAAAACCTAACTGTATAGCTCTGTAGCCATCGGTTTCTTCGGTTTTTTTCTGTACCACTAAACACGGTCCTGCTTCAATAACAGTCACCGGTATCGCCTGACCTTCTGGTGTCAACAGTTGTGTCATGCCAACCTTTCTGCCCAGAATGCTTTTTGACATTATTTACTGCACCTCCTGTCACGATCATTGGTTCGACCTGCGAACATAATCGTTATCTCTTCCCAGGAAAACCGACCCGGGTGTTTCATTTTAGTTTTTAAGTTAAAGTTTTATTTCAATATCTACACCGGCAGGCAAATCAAGACGCATTAATGAATCTACAGTTTTCGGTGTAGGATCGATAATGTCAATAAGTCTTTTGTGCACACGCATTTCAAATTGCTCTCTGGAGTCTTTGTTTACGTGTGGAGAGCGCAAAATGGTGTAAATGCTCTTTTCTGTAGGAAGTGGAACTGGGCCGGCCACCGATGCACCGGTGCGTTTTGCGGTATCTACAATTTTTGATGCCGACTGATCCAGCATTTGGTGATCGTATGCTTTCAATCTTATACGAATCTTTTGTTTTTTCACTGCTTTTCCTCCTTATCGCCCGATTGTTGCGGACTACTCGATGAAAATTTCCCTGCCTGGGCAGGCAACCTTTCACTTCATCGCACTTTATACCACAGGTAACTACCTTGCTACACATGACAGGAGGTGGGGGCTTGTGCTACCCACCTCCCTTAACATAGCCTAAACCTACTCATGAATGGCAGTTACAACACCGGCACCCACTGTACGTCCGCCTTCACGGATAGCAAAGCGCAGACCCACTTCAATGGCAATGGGAGTGATTAGCGAAATGTTAAACTTGGTGTTGTCACCGGGCATTACCATTTCTACTCCGTCCGGAAGCTGAACGGTACCGGTTACGTCAGTGGTACGGAAGTAGAACTGGGGACGGTATCCGTTAAAGAATGGGGTGTGACGGCCACCTTCTTCTTTGGTCAGTACATACACTTCTGCATCAAACTTGGTGTGGGGCTTAATGGTGCCGGGCTTTGCCAGAACTTGACCGCGCTCAATCTCTTTGCGGTCAACACCCCGCAGCAGCACACCGATGTTGTCGCCGGCTTCGGCATAGTCCAGCAGTTTGCGGAACATCTCTACTCCGGTACATACTGTTTTGCGTGACTTTTC